>JAEZLF010000096.1 GCA_023435925.1 Bacillota bacterium | reverse complement strand
ACAGCAAGAAGAAATATTTTGCGCACCTTATTGCGACGGATTCTTTTAAAATGTTTTTTTCTTTTGTGCCTCATATACAAACTCTCCTTTTTTACTCAACAGGATTTGAAGAATCATTACACTCATGTAGATACACATTAATTGTATCATTTAACAGATAATGTAACAATTCCCCGGAAATATAGAACGGAGAGCTCACATCATGCCTCAAATCATTATAGAACGCTTCAGTACAGAATGAAAAATTCGTAGGGGACATCTTTTTAAGTCCTTATTTTCTGACTATATCCAGCATCAATCCGTCGTATTCACTAATGACTTTTTTTACAGCAAACAGATTATTGGTCAGGTAAACGGTATCACCACCGGCATCTTTCTCAGTTGCCACAATCAAATTTTTCTGACGGAGTTCTTTTATGAGGTAAGGAATATCTCTGGTATTTCCTCCGATATCCAGAATAGAAAACTTATCCATAGGCGCATTCCTTTCTTTGTTTAGATGATTTCAATAAGTGCTTGCGAAGTACTATGTTTATCATTATACTCCTTTTCATTTTTTTTTCAAAATGCTATTATATTATAAAGAAAGAAATTATTTCATGCAGATTTATACATCTTTAAACTTGAGAATGCGGCTTCGTGCAAATCCTCCGGTGAGATGAAACATCGAACGCAGCTGGACCGTTAAGGAGCAGGTAAATGTCTATGAAGCGAATCGGCGAAATTTGGGAGCATTTATCCATACGTGTCAAATTTTTGACTTCCTTTTTTTGCGTACTAACGCTGGTGTCAGTTTTTAACCTGTACTTAAATAACAACAACTATGCGATAACAGACCAATTTAATAATACTGTGATGAACTATTATGCAATAAACCGTATGCAGCTGCTGGTTGAGGACAATTACAATTCACTGGATTCCTTTCTCAAAACTCTGGAGCAAGAGGAAAAAGTCAAATATCAGGAGACGAAGGAAGAAATCCAAAACATGCTTGATCCATTGTATGAAGAGTTTGATTCCCTCGATATCTATTTTTACATCAAGGCTATTGCCAATTCTACAACCATCTATTTTGATTATTTCGAGAAAGCTATTTCAGACAGAGAGCAGGGTGTCAAGAACTACTATGTCAGCTTCTACGAGGGGCGTGACATTCAGAAGTATACCAGCAGTTACATTCAATCGCTTTTAAATCTAAGTCTAAATGAGGGGACTAAATTATACAGCCAAGTGGTAAGGAAAGCTGAGGTAATGCGACAGATCTCCATTCTAACGATTACGGCAATGTTTCTATTGGCCATGCTCATTGTACTCCTGTTGACGAATAAGCTGGTCAATCCGATCAAAAAACTGGCGCAATCCTCAATGATTATGGCACAAGGTGACTTGGATATTGAGCCGTTATCGATTCGCTCAAAGGATGAAATTGGTGTCCTGGCAGATTCCTTCAGCATAATGAGCACGAATATCAGGAAGTACGTTCAGGACTTGAAACAGAAAGCGGAGATTGAGAAAAAACTACATGAGGAGGAGCTTAAAATTGTCAGGATGGAACAGCTAGTGAAGCAAGCACGATTTGAAGCACTGCAATCCCAAATTAATCCCCATTTTCTGTTTAATACTTTGAATACCATTTCAAGAACCGCAATGTTTGAGAATGCTGAAAAATCTGTGAAGCTGACGCGTGCATTGTCTAACCTGTTCAGGTATCGGCTGCGGCAAAAGAACTCCATTGTACCAATGTCGGAGGAATTGTATATTATTAATGACTATATCTATCTGCAAAAGGTGCGATTCGGCGATCGTCTTCAATATATTGAGTGTGTGAGTGATGAATGCAAAGCCGTTTCCATACCCATTTTTTTATTTCAGCCTCTGGTTGAAAATGCTATTATCCACGGTATCGAACCGAAGGTTGAAGGCGGCAAAATCAGAATTAAAGCCATGATGAGAAATGACGGTTCGGGACAGGCAATTATTGTGGTACGCATAACAAACACTGGGATCGGTATGTCGAAGGAACAGCTGGAACAGGTCAAAAGCTTTGATGTCTCTGCAGAAAACAGCATCGGTGTTGCTAATGTCTATCACCGGTTACGATTAGCTGACGGACATAGCGGTCAGTTAAAAATCCGAAGCCGGATCAATGATGGAACAAGCATAGAAATCAGATATGCAAAGGAGTCGTTTCATGATGCGTACCTATAAGTTTGTTTTCAGCATATGTATTAGCAGCGCCTTACTGTTAATAATCACCGGTTGTAATAATATTCGCACCAACATGAAGGAAACCTATGCTTATACCTTCCGATTGGCTGAATCCCATCCCATGAGTCATCCTACGGCACAGGCAGATTTGGAGTTTGCCAGGCTCGTAGAGGAGGAAACGGATGGAAGAATCAAGATTATTGTCTACTCTGATCAGGAATTAGGGACAGAACCGGAAGTCATCGAACAGGTTCGCTTTGGCGCTATTGATTTTACGCGGGTTTCGATAGCGAATTTGGTTGAAACCGTCCCTGACCTATATGTGCTTCAGCTTCCCTATTTATATGAAAACCGTGAGCACATGTGGCGCGTCCTGGACAGTGATATCGGGGACGAATTGCTTGAGGGAGTTGGTGATTACGGTTTTATTGGCCTGACATGGTTTGATGCGGGCTCCAGAGGCTTCTATACAAGGGATCGGCCCATTGAGAAGGTGAAAGATCTGGATGGCCTGACCATTCGTCTGATGGAGAATTCATTGATGATGGAAATATCAAAAGCTATGGGATTTACAGGTGTATTAAAGCCATACGGAGAAGTATATTCATTGATTCAACAGGGGGATGCGGACGGAGCCGAAAACAATTTTTCAAGTTATCTGACCTCATCGCATTACCAGGTAGCCAGCTATTACACGATGGATGAACATCTGAGGATCCCTGAAATACTCATAGGCAGCAAGATTGCATTACCAAATCTTTCTGAGGAAGATTGGACAATCATCAAAAAAGCGGCCAAGGAAACGACGGTCTATCAAAAGATATTGTGGTCTGAGATGGAAGAGAAGGCAAAAGAACAATTGATCGAGGAAGGCGTGAAAATCATTGAGCTGAAAGACCGCTCGGCTTTTGTCCAGGCTGTTCAACCGGTTTATGACAATTATGAGGAACAATACGGTGACCTGATCAGGAGAATTAAGGAAAAGTGACAGACAAGCAGTCATATCGAAATCCTGTCTGGTTTAACCGGTGTTCCAAAAAGAGGTGTAATGGTTGTTTAAATTATTAGTCGTTGATGATGAAGCCATTGAAAGAGAAGCTTTAAAGTTTATTGTGGAAAACAGCAATCTTGAAATTTCTGAAGTAATGGAAGCAGCCAATGGTCAAGAGGCACTTTCCATTGCAGAGAAATTTGATCCGGATATTGTGACGCTGGATATACTGATGCCGGGCTTAAACGGCGTTGAGGCAGGTCGGATTCTTAGAGAGAGGAAGCCCGATGTAAAAATCATATTTGTAACTGCATATGACAACCTGGAATATACCCATGAGGCAATAAAAATAGGTGTAGAGGAGTTTATTGTAAAACCGGGTTCAAACGAAAAGACTCTGGAAATATTGCAATCCTGTATCAGACAGCTGGAGAAGGAACTTCAAAAGAAACGCCAAAGAGAATCGCTTGAGGTTAAAATCGACCAAATATCCGGTTATCTGAAAAATGAATTTGTTAACTCCGTTGTCAATGGTGAAATCGATGAACATCAGGCTGCGGATTACCTGAAATTTATGCTGAACGAGTTTGAGGAGGGTTTTGGTGTCGTCGTACAGGTTGACTTTTTAGAAAACAGCACAGTCAGTCATGTTAATAGAATAATGATTATAAAAAGGTTTACACAACAACTGTGTACATCACTTGATAAAAATATTAAATTCATGATGAACCATGTCAAAAATACTATATATTTACTGGTTTTCGGATATACGCCTGAAATGAGAAGCCATTACATAAGGCTGATCAAGGACGAAATCCAGATGACAGGAGAGGACCTGAGTGAACAGATCGCAGTAAAGCTTTATTATGGTTTCGGTGATCAAACTAATCAAATATCCCAGCTGTGGAAATCATTCGCACAGGCGAAGGCTGCAGCGAGGAATATGCAGTTATCTATTATGGAGGATTTGGATATCGGACATATATCGGGGAATAGCCTTGAAATAACCGAGAATGAATTGTGGCTCAGTATATTTAATGAGATGGAAGAGGTTGTTATCCAAAAAGCCGATCATATTTTGGATAATATCATCTTTGCTTCGAATGATATGAATGAGGCAAAGCTGAAGTTATATGAGTTTTTCATATTGATGAGTCGATATCTGAACAAGGAGAGCCAGTTGAGGCACGCGGTTCCGGAAGACGTTTTTGGCGATTTAAAAAACATTGAGTCTATGGGGGAAGCCAGAAAATATATTCATGGGTACCTTTTTGAGGTTTTAAAGGCATTGAAGGAGCAGAGAAGCAGAAAGACTCCCGATATTATGGACAAAGCCATTCGATATATTCATGAAAATTACTGTGGTAACCTTACCTTGGAGGAAGTTGCCTATGAGATCGGTTTCAGTACTTATTACTTCGGTAAACTATTTAAAAAGACTTTTGGAGTTACCTTTACTGACTATCTTGCCAGTTTCCGCATTGCTCAGGCAAGAAGGCTGTTAAGCGATCCAGTACTTACGGTTAAGGACGTCACATATCGGGTCGGATTTATGGACCCAAACTATTTTACACGAGTGTTTAAAAAATCTGAGGGACTCACGCCGACTGAATATAGAATCAAATTCTGGCAAGCCGGATCCAAATAATTGACGAAATTGTACTAATGAGCAGCTTTATTATGCTATTACAAGCATTTATACAAATGCTATAATTGCGAATGTAAGAATTATACTAATCTGCAAATTTGTAAGGAGGAAAATATGAAAAAGAGGTTATTTATCGTTCTGATCTGTCTTGTATCTATTATTTCGATGGCCGGATGTGGGTTGAAATCACCGACACAATCTACTACACCTGATCAAGCGGCTCCCGCCAATACAGCTCCCGCCGAAACTCCCGCTGAAGCAACTCCTGCCGAGGAAGCTCAGACAAAGGTAGAAGCACCAAGCCCAGAGGTCACGCTTGTCTATGCAGAGGTTAATCCGTTGGATTCGATCGTTGGCAAAACTGCTTTGAAGTTCAAAGAAAAAGTTGAAGAGCTTTCCAAAGGAACAATCAAGATTGACATTCAGCACAGCGGTGTTTTAGGAGCCGAAAATGATGTGCTGGATACAATGCTTGGCGGCGGCGGTACCGTCGACATGTCCCGTATTTCCGCATTTTCACTGACAAGCTATGGCGGAGAAAAGTCAAAGCTGCTCGCTATTCCTTTTACGTTTGCAAACCGTGAACACTTCTGGAAATTTGCGACCTCTGATCTGGCACCGGAATTCCTTCTTGAGCCTCATGAAAACGGAAGCGGTGTCAGAGGTCTGTTCTATGGCGAAGAAGGTTTTAGACACTTCTTCACAACAAAAGACATTAATGGAATAGAAGACCTGAAGGGTATGAAAATCCGTGTATCCACAGACCCTGTCATGACTGGTATGGTAGAAGCACTTGGCGCTTCTCCGACGGTCGTATCCTTTGGTGAGCTATATTCTGCACTTCAGTCCGGTGTTGTAGATGGGGCCGAACAACCTATCGCGAACTATAAAGCAAATTCATTCCATGAAGTCGCTCCGACAATGATCCTGGATGCACATACACTTGGCGCGATTCAGGTTATTATCACAGATGCGGCATGGGATAAGCTTTCTAAAGATCAGCAGAGCAATCTTATGGAAGCAGGAAAATTTGCATCAGAATATAACAGAGAAATCTCTGAAGACGCCGAGAAAAAAGTGCTTGATGAGTTGAAGGCAGCCGGTATAAAAATTATTGAAGTTACAGACAACAAACCATGGCAGGACGCCTGCAAGGATGTTATTGCTTCCGCATCGGCTAACAATAAAGAGCTTTACCAGAAAATTCTTGATATGAAGTAAGCCAGTTGAGGTCAGTATCTTTTGAAGATACAGGTAAAATGAATGTGTTGAAATGACAATGGCAGTCTCCTGCTTATATTGCAGGGGACTGCCCTGAGTTTAGATAATTCTGCTTCGAATTATCGGGGCCTGGAATTACTTATGAGGAGGTAAATATGCCAAAAATCTTTGATACCATTGATAAGATGAAACCCGCATATGATATGGTTTATGAGATTGTTCTTTTTATATGTAAAATTCTTTTGATAGCAGATATACTCATCACATCAATGGCGGTCGCAGGGAGATTTATTTCCTTTATTCCTGATCCGGCCTGGAGTGAGGAGATTGTTTTGACTCTTATGAGCTACATGGCGGTGCTTTCTGCCGCACTGGCGATTCGGCGAGGCACTCATATTCGCATGAGTGCGTTTGATCGGTATCTTCCTAAAAAACTCATTCTTGTATTGGATATTTTATCGGATATTGCAGTTTTTGTCCTTGCAATTGTGATGATAACCGAAGGTTGGAAATATGCTATTCAGATCGGTTCAAAAGGTGTGTATGTCAGTATGCCCAACTTGTCCAGAAAGTGGATGTATTTTCCGATCCCCTTAGCAGGGGTCGCGATGCTCATCTTCCAATTGGAGGTTTTCTACAATCACATTAAGAGTTCTTGTACAGGCAAGGTGAGTACAGCAAGCGAAGAAAGTACAATAAGTGAAGGGAGTACATTATGAGTGTGGAAGGTATTGCAACACTGATTCTGATTGGAAGTTTTTTAATAATGGTATTGCTTCGATTTCAAATATCTTATGCCGTTGCCCTTGCATCATTGTTCACACTCCTGTATTTGAAACTTCCGCTGACAACCATCTGTCAGCAAATGGTGAAAGGCATCAGCTCATTTAGCCTTATGGCAGTACCATTCTTTATTACCATGGGCGTACTAATGGGTTCAGGAGGTATATCTGAAAAGCTGATAGCGCTGGCCAATTCCATGGTTGGTTGGATGCGCGGAGGGCTGGGAATGGTGAATGTCGTTGATTCATTTTTCTTTGGCGGCATATCGGGATCTGCGGCGGCAGACACGGCATCTCTTGGAAGCATTCTCATTCCGATTATGGTGAAACAAGGGTATGACGCTGATTTCTCGACAGCCCTAACCATTTCCTCGTCGGTTGAAGGAATCTTGGTTCCGCCCAGCCACAACATGGTAATCTATGCCATGGCAGCAGGCGGTGTTTCGGTTGGAAGCCTGTTCTTGGCAGGATATCTTCCAGGTGCATTGCTGGCAGTATCGCTGATGATCGGAACGTATATCATTTCAATAAAAAGGAAATATCCTAAAGGGGATAAATTTAACCTGAAAAATATGGTTATACAGATCGGTAAATCGTTTTGGGCCTTGGCAGCCGTTTTGATTGTTGTCGTAGGAGTAGTATTAGGAGTCTTTACTGCTACCGAGTCTGCGGCAATTGCTGTCATTTATAGTTTGGTTGTCAGTGTATTTATCTACAAGGGTTTGAATTGGAAAGGTGTCTGGAAGGCGATTGATGAGTGTATCCATACATTATCCATCGTACTTATCCTGATATCGACCTCCAGCATATTCGGATATCTGCTCACACGCCTTCATGTACCGGCAAGAGCCACCGATGCGTTGATCAATATTTCAGACAACCCAATTGTTATCGCGCTGTTGATAAACCTGGTTTTGCTGTTTCTGGGATGTATCATGGATATGGCTCCAATCATCCTGATAGCAACTCCGATCTTGCTTCCGGTTGCGACTTCCATCGGCATTAATCCAGTTCAGTTTGGTATTATGATGGTTCTGAACTGCGGCATAGGTCTTTTGACACCACCCGTTGGCGCTGTACTCTTTATTGGTTCGGCGGTCAGCAAGGTTCCAATGGAACGTGTTGTAAAGGCCATGATGCCATTCTACCTTGCGATGATTGCAACGCTGCTGCTTATAACGTTTATACCGGAGATCAGCATGTTTTTGCCATCACTTGTGAAATGAGAGAGCCTATGAAGTATCATTTTAAAATCAATACCACTGCGTCGGATCTTTGGCAGCTATCCATGTATGGCATTTATGGATCCATCATTGGTGTGACCAATGTAGTATTTACCGCTGCGATGATTCTGCTGGCTGTCCGGTTTTTTTCAAGCGTACATATCGCGTTGAAATGCCTGATTATTATGGCTATCAGTATATTTCCAGTAATACAGCCGTTGCTTGTTTATTTGCGGGCCAGAAAGCAGGCGCAAAAAATGCCAAAAGAGGTTATGCTGGGTTTTGATGAGCAGGGTATGCATGTAAACCTCGATGATCAGAAATCGGATATTGAATGGGGCGATATCAGAGGCATAACCCGGAAACCGACGCTGCTGGTTATATTCTCATCGGAGCGATATGGTTTCGTACTGAATAACAAGGTGCTGGGAGATCAGAAAGAAGCCTTTTATGACTATATAAGCTCTAAAATAAATAAACAAAAGTAGTTTCACCTGATTTTCAGCCTATTCGGCACTGACCTGTAATGGTCAGTGCCGAATAGGCTGAAAACATAGATATGTTTTGATAAGCTTGATAAAAAAGGTTATCAGAAATGATACTTGCTTTAATCGTCGGCAGATGCTAAAATGGGCTCAAATGAGACAGAATAAATTTACATCCAATAACATTTTTAGTTCATTTAAGCTATTGAAGGGGAATACTCGAGTATCTGTGATATGTGAGCCACTTTGGGGTATCCCATTTGTTTTGTTCAATTTTTACCTTAGCTTGTATATGAAGGAACTCGGTGTAACGGACAAACAGCTGGGATACATTATCTCTTTGGGATATATTGCCGGAACATTTTTTTCTCTGATCAGCGGAGCGGTAACAGACAAGCTGGGACGCAAAAAAACAACGTTGATTTTTGACATGATCAGCTGGCCTCTGACAGCTCTGATTTATTTCTTTTCCAATAGCTTTGTCATGTTCGCTTTTGCCGCCCTGACTCACAGTTTCGTCAGAATTGTCAGTGTTTCATTTAACATGATGTTGATAGAGGATGCTGATCAGGAGCAAAGGGTGGCAGCTTTCAATATGCTGAACATAATTAATATTGCCACGGGTGTTATTATCCCTTTTGCAGGCATACTTGTCAACGCATATGGTGTCATCATTTCAGAAAGGATATTTCTGGGCTTTGCTGTAATAAGCATGACTGCCATGTTCATTCTGAGGAACCATCTTTATACAGAAACCGCAGTCGGACAGCAAATTCTTGAGGAAAGAAGGAAGAATCCGACGCCGGTTCATTTGAAAAATATACTCCCGATCAAAGCGGTAAAGACGTTTAAAGGTAATCCAAAAGCGATTATTGCAGCGATGATCTATATACTCTTTTTCATCTACATCCCATTAGGCACTTTCAATAGCCTTTACTTTGCTCCTTTCATGACAGAAGTGCTGGGGTTGGATAAGTCAATCATATCGATACTGGGTGGTGTTTATTCCGGTGTAATGTTTTTCATCTTTGTTTTTATCATACCTGTCGCAAGTAAAAAGGATCATTCCAGGAACATGCTTTTGGGGTTAGCTATTCAGGCAACTGCGCTGACAATGCTGATACTTATTCCTGCCGGCAGCATGATAGCTACGATACTTTGTATTGCATTATATGCTGTGGGATTTGGCGTTTTCAGGCCTTTTGTTGATTCCATGCTGGCTGAAGTATCCGAAGGAACTGAAAGAGCGACTATATATTCATTTCTCAACACGATAACATGTATCATAACAGCACTTATTGGCTTCATATCGGGCAGCATTTACATTTTAAACCCGAGATTGATCTATGTGGCTTCCATATGTATTCTTCTGGCAAACATGGTTCTGGTTAGCTTATACCGCAAGCTAAGAGCAGAAACTCTTTGAGGTGGGAGAATAAGGCTGAAAAACCTGTCGAGAAATTTCTATCTTTTGCTTGACATTTTGCCCGTCCGCCAGTAGAATAGATTTTGCCGGCAAAAACCGGAGTTAAAATGGCCCATTGGTCAAGTGGTTAAGACACCGCCCTTTCACGGCGATAACAGGGGTTCGAGTCCCCTATGGGTCACCAAAGCGTTTTGCGCAAGCAAAATCGCTTGCCACTTAGAAGCTTCACGCAGTGAGACTTGTTTCGCGTAAGCGACATAATCTACATTATAAAGCATCACGCAGTGAGACTTGTTTTGCGCAAAACGCAGAAACAAGTGCAAAAGGGACGAGAACCCGAGGGGGCACATTCGTCCGCATATTTGGCCCGGTAGTTCAGTTGGTTAGAATGCTAGCCTGTCACGCTAGAGGTCGAGGGTTCGAGCCCCTTCCGGGTCGCCAAGTAATCAAGTGCCTTCAAGGGCGAGAACCCTTGGGCACGAGCCAATAGGAAAATGCGTGCATTTTCCGGCGAGTGCGCGAGGATGGCCGGGGAGCCAGTGATCCGAGCGGGTAGCGCAGCGAAGCGGCGCGTCGAGCCCCTTCCGGGTCGCCAAAGTAATCAAGTGCCTTCAAGGTACTAAATACGTTTGCTTCGAGCAAACGTCATACGCTGGTGTAGCTCAGCAGGTAGAGCAGCTGACTTGTAATCAGCAGGTCGGGGGTTCGATTCCGTCCACCAGCTCCATAGAAAAAACGTCTATCCGGAGGATAGGCGTTTTTTCTATGAGAAAGATAAGGAGCGGAATCGAACCTTGCGGCACGAGCCGGAAAGAAATGTGCTAAATGCACATTTCGGGGCGAGTGAGCGAGGATGACCGGGGAGCCAGTGATCTGAGCGGAGAGCGCGGCGAAGCGGCGCGTCGATTCCGTCCACTAGCTCCAAATAGAAGCCACGGCAAACGCCGTGGTTTTTATTTGGATAAATACAAAATCATAATAGATTATTACAAAGGTAATCTACCTGTGTTTGCATTTCCTTGTTTGTACAAAGCAAATATGTTATATTTCTTTATGTCCATGATTTATTCGTGCAGGAAAAGCAAGGTGACAATATCTTCATTGTGGTAGCATTTATCTTGAAGGGAGGGAACCTGATGGATTGGCTTGATCATATGAACGCGGCAATAGAATACATTGAAACGCATCTGACAGATGAAATTTCCTATGATCGCGCCGCACAAATCGCCTGTTGTTCGACCTATCACTTCCAACGGATGTTTTCATACATCACGGGAGTACCGCTGTCGGAGTATATCCGGCGCAGAAGGTTGACATTAGCGGCTTTCGAGTTGCATACCGGAAATTGTAAAGTTATCGATGCGGCATTAAAATACGGATATGAGTCGCCCGAAGCATTCAGCCGAGCGTTCAAAAAGCTACACGGCGTCATGCCGGTATCAGCGCGCGACATAGGAGTTTCGCTTAAAGCCTATCCGAAGATGACCTTCTCTATCACAATTAAAGGAGATGTTGAAATGAAGTATCGCATTACACAGCGAGAGGCGTTTCGTGTGTTCGGCGTTTACACGGACATTAGCACAAATCAGGAGACTGCGTTTGAACAGGTTCCGCAGTTTTTTAGAAAGTGCGATGAAGACTTGGTGCCGGACGAGATCAACGAACTTTTAGGCCGCTTCAATGATAATCACACAATCTCAGCGTTGTACGACCATTCACAAAACACATTTAAGTACATGCTTTGCCAGTTCTTACCCAAAGGCCTTTCTGTACCGGATAAATTTACGGTACTTGATGTTCCTGCGGCGACTTGGGCTGTCTTTGATGTGCCCGACTGTGATATTCAAGCTATGTGGAGACGAATCTGGACCGAGTGGTTTCCTACCTCTGGATATGAATCGGTGGAGGGTGTACAATTCGAGATGTACTACGGGTTAGCCAGCCATGAAAATGTCTTCGGAGAGATTTGGATTCCAGTCAAAAAGAAATAATCTTATTTTTAACTTTCCATGGAATGGGTCTTTATTGCCGTGCAAAAGATATTGCCAAAACGCATATGCCGAGTATACCATGAATTTATTCAAATTCATGGTATACTATTGTTAATATATGCTAAATAGCAATACAGGACAGGTAAAATATCATAAGTCACGATATAATTTGAGGTGTTATGAGAACCAATACAAGAACAGACTGGCACGGTAAGGTTGAATTAGCAATAGGCGAGATAATGAGGTCACTTGATAAGCCAATTGACTTCAAAAAGATATCTCAAGACGTATTCTCGTCACCATATCACTTTCATAGGAAGTTTCGCGAGCTTACAGGTGAAAGTGTCCATAACTGTATAAGAAGGTTACGTCTGGAACGAGCAATGTATTATATTAGAAATACAAGTCAATCAATAACAGACATTGCTTTCGATTCAGGTTATGAAACACTTGAGTCCTTTTTGAAGGCCTTCAGGTCAGTATATGGGCTTAAACCTTCTGATGCGAGAAAGTTCACGAACTGGGATGGACTTATATATTCAAAAGCAGGCCTGCATTACACGGAGAAAAATAAATCCCATTGGTTCTATTTAAGTAGAGAGGGAGATGAAAACGTGGAGACAAAGATAGTATCTTTTGACAAAAAGCGGGTTATTGGAGTAGAGAATATCGGTGATTACTGGGGACTCCCAAAGGCGTGGGAGAGTTTACACCAATCACTTAAGCAGAGCAACTTGTATGGTTTTGCTAAGGAATGGATGTGTGTCTTTCCTGACCATGATGAATCAATACCGATGGCACAGAAAAGGTCGTATGCAGCGATTGTAGTTGATGACAAGTTTGACAATAAGTATGGGCTGAAGGAACTGATAATCCCTGAAGGGCTCTATGCAGTAACGGTACATTTCGGTTCTTCAGAGGAGATCGGTCCTACCTGGGATAGGTGGATCAATGAGTGGCTGCCTAATAGCGGGTGGGAGGCTGATACCACCAGACCTAATTATGAATGGTATCAGAATCAATGTGTTCCTCCGGAGCTGTTATTGACATTCCTGTGCACAGCTATTAAAAAGAAGTAACATTCACAAATAGAATGGTGCAATATGCGTGAATTATTACATGGGGATATAAACTAAATAGCAAGAGTAACAAGGCTTTGATGGGTTTCGATCTGTTAAGGCCTTTTGCTTTGCGTTTTTGCATTTCGTCGATTTAGCTTTCGGAGATCTGCTTTATGCCATAATCTACATTACTTATGCAGGAGGAAGTATGTTGTTACAGGTTTATTCCTTGAACAGAACTTTTCCTGGTACTGTACATATAATATTGTGAAAATTATTATTTATAGAATTAGTTGAAGTATGTAATCTGATGCAGAGAAGTGATATATTGAAAAGACTCAATCCAGATAAATTGCATGTTGAATTCAGAAGTGGTGTTTCAATGACTGAGCCGGTAATAGGGCGTAAGTATACATTAACTCACTCAGATATTACTGCAGACCTTTTTCTTACCATTGGTCTGCAGTTTGCATATGACAAGGTGAATGCCATGAGAGATGAGGTACTTGCAGAATGGAGAACGAATAATGGAATTCCTTTTCTATATGTATACGTTTATGTAGATGGTCAGTTTGGTCCGGCAATTTCTGCTGTGCGTAATGCAATTTTCAGGCGTGAGCTGCCATTAGCTTTGGAAGCTATCAGATATGGGGACAAAAGATTTTTTGCTGCTCATCCGGATTTAGACAATGCACCTATCTGGATACATTTTGACTCAATAAACCCGGAGTATAACCGGCTCGAGAACTGGGGTACTCCGAATGATTACAATTAAGAGGCTATGGCTTCCTCAATATCAACTGCGAGCCGGTTAGAGAACTTGTTCCAGCAATCTTGATGATACGGATTTTACGCATCCTCCTTTGTTGCAAGCTCAATAATCCGCTCAACTGTGATATCCTTGGTCGAGACATTACATACGAAGGTGCGGCTGGATAGTACTGCGATGCGGTCACAGATACCAAGAATTTCTTCAATATCTGAAGATATAAAAATGATACCGACATTCTTTTTGATCAGGTCATTGATAAAGTTATAGATATCAATTTTGCTTGCAATGTCGAGCCCCCGGGTAGGTTCGTCAAGTATGAATATTTTTGCTCTGCTCATGATCCATTTTGCAAAAATAGCTTTCTGCAGGTTGCCGCCGGAGTATTCTATAATCTTGTCGCTGGGCTTTTGCGTGATATTCAGCCTTACAATATAGTCAAAAACAGCTTGCTTCAGAATTGTGGTATTAATCATGAAGGCGTTGGTAAATCTCTTGAGTGCAGATACGGAGACATTGTCATTAATATCCAGAGCGCTGAAAATGGAATCGGTCATCTTGTTTTCGGGAATAAGGGCTATTCCTTTGGAAATTGCGGTGTGAGGATTTGGAACCTTCGTTTCTACACCGTTGATCAATATCTTGCCGCGAACATTATCCACCACGCCAAACAGGCAACTAGCCAGAAGGGATCTGCCGGAGCCTGCCAGACCTGTGATCCCGAGTACTTCGCCCTTGCGAAGATCAAAGTTGATATTCTCAAGTTTATCTTCAAAGCCCAGACCGCGCACGGATAGGATGGTTTTCCCAGTCTTAATGTCGATTTTCGGGTAGCGTGTTTGAATATAATAACCGCTGAGCATTTTGATTATTTCATCATGTGAGCTTTCAGATACCTGCTTTGTACCTATAATTCTGCCTTCCCTGATGACAGTAATCCTGTCGCCGAGGAGAAACACCTCCTCGAGTCGGTGTGTAATGTAAAAAATACCGGTGCCCTTTGCTTTGATTCCCCTGACTACTTTGTACAGCAGTTCGCGTTCATTCTGTGTGAGTGCTGCAAACGGTTCGTCCAGTATCACGACTTTTGCTTCGGATACATAAGCTCTGCAGAATTCAATGATCTGTCGCTGGGCTAATCCCAGTGTGGAGATATTATCATATATGGAAATAGGAATATTGAGTTCATCAATCAAATTTTGGCACATGTAATTCAGCTTGTCATGGTCGATTGTTTTCAATATCTTGTTCTTGTAAGGCAGCTTGTGAAAAAACAGATTTTCTGCAACGGTGAGGTTGGAGAGCATATCTGCATCCTGTCGTATGTAGACGATATCCTTTTCTATGGCAGATACAAAATTTTTGTATCTTATTTCCTCACCATTCAATAAAACTTCGCCGGAATCAGGTGGAATGTTTCCACTGATCACCTGCATCAGCAAGCTTTTGCCCGAACGATTCTCGCCCATGATGACATGGATTTCACCAGGATACAAATCAAGATTTATATCCGACAATGAAAAGTTTTCGATATTCAAGCCTATGTTCTGAAGCTCCAAAATAGGTGTTTTCAAAGCTTTCTCTCCAATGTGCGGATATTCTTTCATTCTTCGTAAATATCTACAGAGGTATACAATGGTATATTCAGCTTAAATAAATAGTCCTTATAAGAGTCCTCCAATGTTGAGTTCGTAATAATTTTATCTGCAATATCTACATTGCCGATTTTGTAGAATGATTTTTCACCAAAATACTTTGCCAGACAGATAACGGATGTTATTTCAGCGGATTGTAATGCCTTTTGTATCAGTGAGGCCTTATTAATGCTTGAGACCATCATTCCCGTCTGCTTATCGATTGCGTCGACCTCCATAAACAGGTGTTTGAATGAAAAATACTGCATGTTATTTATGGCCAATTGTCCATATACAGCATATTCGCTAAGGTCGCCACCCAGTAAAATGACGTTGTTGCCCGGAGAATTTACAAATTCCATTGCTATTCTCAGATCATTCGTCAGGACGGTCAGATTGTTTTTCGATGCCAGCTTCCTTGCAATATATACATTGGTGATGCCTTCGGTGATCATGATCATATCATTGTCGGAAACCAGATGATATGCTGTGTCCGCAATTTCTTGCCGTTCGGTTGCGTATGGATCTCCATACTCCTCAGGCAAAAGTTCTTCATCCAGTTCCTCTTTTATAACAGCTCCGCCGTGGATACGCTGAAGAAAGCCCTCTGACTCCAGCTTTTCGAGGTCTCTGCGAATCGTTACCTCCGTAACGTTCAAAAGCTCGCTTAACTTGGCAACGGATACCTTACTGTCTTTCCTTAAATGATTCTTGATAATTCGTATTCTTTCGATTGCAAACATATTTTATATTCCCGGCTAATAAGTTTAATAGAATAATAATATAACATTTTTACGATAATATCAACTCGTGAAGAACGAACAAAAAGAAACATATACAAAAGCAATCGACCAATTTTATATTGACAATGTGCGAATGGAATGATATTATCAAAATCAAAAGAACAAAAAACATAACAAAAGAAAACAAAAAAGAAAACATTCGATAATACTCGATTTGAGGTAGTTTTGTCAATTAAAATCAGATTTGATACGGGTTCCCACAAGTTTTATCCAATTTGTTTTTAGCGATGGATCACGCCATCGATAAAAATATATCATTAGGAGGAGAATCATGAAAAAAGCGTATCTCAAAAAAGTATTGGTTTGTCTGCTGGTTTTATCAATGGTATTTGCAATGGCGGCCTGCTCATTTCCAGGTGGGGGCAAAAGTTCAAAGAACTACATAGGAATTTCGATGCCGACCAAGTCTTCTGAACGTTGGATTAAGGACGGCGGAAAAATGAAGGAAATCCTTGAAGCGAAAGGTTATACAGTTGACCTTCAGTATGCTGAGGATGATATCCCGACTCAGAAATCCCAGATAGAAAACATGCTTACCAAAGGCGCATCCGTTCTTATTATTGCTGCAATTGACGGCTCCACTCTTTCGGAGACACTTGATCAGGCAGGCAAAGACGGCGTTAAAATCATTTCGTATGACCGCTTACTCGTCAATACAGGTGCTGTTTCCTATTATGCCACTTTCGACAACAGAAGAGTCGGCCAGCAGCAGGCAGAGTCACTTGTTGAAGGCCTGAAGGCTCTCAAAGGTGCCGGCCCATATAATATTGAATTGTTTGCGGGATCGCCTGATGATACAAACTCTTTCTATTTCTACTCGGGAGCAATGGATGTACTGCAGCCGTTAATCGATGACGGTACTGTAGTTGTAGTTTCCGGACAGACTGCACAGGCCGATATCGGAACACTTCGCTGGGATGGAGCTGTTGCACAGGCTCGAATGGACGCATTGCTTGCTGCAAATTATTCAACCGGCAAGGTGCTTCATGGCGTATTATCACCATATGACGGTATTTCAAGAGGCGTTCTGTCAGCGCTCATTTCCTTCGGCTATGTTCCCGGCAAAGACCTCCCTGTAGTTACAGGACAGGATGCTGAGGCAGCCTCCATCAAGCTTATCATCGCAGGCGAACAGTATTCCACAATCCTTAAGGACACCAGAGACCTGGCCGCTGTTGCAGCCAAAATGGTTGATGCAGTTCTCTCAGGAACAGAACCGGAAATTAATGATACAGAAACCTACAACAATAACGTAAAGATTGTTCCTTCTTATCTGCTTGAACCTTATATCGTAACAAAGGACAACTATCAGAAGCTCGTTATGGATTCCGGTTACCTCACAGCAGAAGATATAAAGTAAACCGTAATACCCCGCAATTTTAGCCATCGATTAGCAGTTCAATACTGCTAATCGGTGAGCTTTTTATTAGTTATGTGCCAACATATTCAAAACATAAAGGAGTTAGACAATGGAAAAGTATATTTTGGAAATGAAGAATATTTCGATGGAATTTCCTGGAGTCAAAGCTCTTGATAATGTTAATTTTCAAATAAAACCAAAACACATTCATGCTTTAGTGGGTGAAAACGGGGCCGGAAAATCAACTTTGATGAATATACTCAGTGGGGTGTACCCTTACGGTACATATGAGGGAGACATAATTGTTGAAGGCGAGGTTTGCAGGTTCAAGGACATAAAGGAAAGTGAATCGAAAGGAATTGCCATTATACATCAGGAACTCGCCTTGATACCTACTTTATCAATTGCAGAAAATGTTTTTTTAGGTAATGAGCAAACAGGCAAGGGTATTTTTATTGATTGGGACAAAACCAGGAAAAGATCATTAGAGATGCTCAAAAAAGTCGGTTTGCATGATAATATTGACACAAGAGTAATGGATATTGGAATGGGAAAGCAACAGCTTGTTGAAATAGTTAAGGCTCTTGCGAAGGATGTAAAGATCCTGATTTTAGATGAACCTACAGCAGCTTTGAATGATGAGGATTCAAAGCATTTATTGGAGTTGTTGCTTGACCTGAAGAAGAATGGGATTACCTGTATCATAATTTCACATAAATTGAGCGAGGTCACTCAAGTAGCTGATGAGATTACTATACTGAGAGATGGCGCGACTATTGAGACATTAGTCAAAAATGTAGATGATATATCGGAAAACAGGATCATAAAGGGAATGGTCGGCCGTGAAATGAATGATCGTTTCCCA
Source organism: Bacillota bacterium (assembly GCA_023435925.1). Classification (GTDB taxonomy): domain Bacteria; phylum Bacillota; class Clostridia; order Acetivibrionales; family DTU013; genus JAEZLF01. The sequence goes on along the minus strand of JAEZLF010000096.1, from coordinate 31,255 downwards.
AAGCGTAATCATACAATAGGAGATGTCCAGTTTGAGGTTGAGGATTGGAACGTATTTGATCCGAAGGATGATATCAGGCAGATTATTAAAAACGTTTCCATATATGTTAGAAAGGGTGAAGTAATTGGTATTGCAGGTTTGATGGGATCCGGAAGGACTGAATTTGCAATGAGCGTTTTTGGTAAATCCTATGGTAAAAAAATTTCGGGTACATTAAAAAAGGATGGAAAACCAATTACGCTGCATGACGAAAGCGATGCAATTAAAAACGGAATTGCATATGCTACCGAGGACAGAAAATCGGCCGGTCTTATCTTAATTGATGATATTAAAAGAAACATACCTTTGGCTACTCTTGATAAAATCAGTAAGAGATTGGTAATCGATGAAAACCAGGAGATTAAGGTCAGTGAAGAATACAGAGAAAAATTATCGATTCGCTCCTCGAGTATTCTTCAGAAAACCGGCCAACTCTCGGGTGGCAATCAACAGAAGGTTGTTTTCAGCAAATGGATTTTTGCGGATCCGGATGTATTAATATTGGACGAACCTACAAGAGGAATTGATGTTGGTGCCAAATTTGAGATTTATTCCATTATCAACGAGTTGGCAGAAAGCGGTAAATCAATTATTATGATTTCCTCTGAGATGGTGGAGATAATTGGTATGTGTGATAGAATATATGTAATGAATGAAGGCAGTATTGTGGGGGAATTGTCAAGTGAAGATGTCTCTCAGGAGCGCATTATGCAATGTATCATGAATAGCAACAAGGAGGTATTAGTATGAAAAAGCTGAATGCCATACTCAGAGGAAATCTTCGGCAGTATGTTATGGTTATCGCATTAGCTGTTGTTATTATTTTGTTTCAGATAATGACGGGGGGAGTCCTGCTGAAACCCCTGAATATCTCAAACCTTATATCCCAGAACAGTTATGTTTTCATTCTTGCAACAGGTATGCTTTTATGTATCCTTACATGTGGTAATGTTGATCTTTCGGTAGGATCTGTCGCCGGCTTTATCGGTGCTATTTCGGCAGTATTCATACTAAAAATGAACATGCCGGTTTTACCGGCTATTCTTATTTCTCTTGCAGTCGGTGTTATTATCGGTGTGTGGCAGGGCTTTTGGATCGCTTATGTAGGAGTTCCGGCTTTCATCGCTACATTGGCCGGCATGTTGATTTTCAGAGGACTTACCATGGTTATTCTGCAGAGCACCAGTCTGGCACCGATGCCAGCGGGATACACCTTTATTGCTGCGGGCTTTATTCCGGATATAGTGAATATACCGGGTATCAACCTTCTTGCGGTTATTGCAGGTATTGGCTCATCGGCATTATACATTTTTGGTGAGATTAAAAATAGGTTAAGTAAGAAAAAGTATAATTTTGAGGTTTCATCAACCGGTGCATTTTTAGCGAAATTAATTGCCATAACTCTGGTAATCAATGCATTTACATATTCGCTGGCTCTGTACAAAGGTATTCCGGCGGTATTGATCATTGTCGCGTCGCTGGTGCTTATTTATACATTCATTACGAATAAGACAATACCAGGCAGACATATTTATGCTTATGGCGGAAATCCTAAGGCTGCTAAGTTGTCCGGTGTCAAAACGAAACAGGTACTCTTCTGGGTGTATGTGAACATGGGCTTCTTGGCTGCATTAGCGGGAATTATATTTACCGGAAGATTAAACTCTGCCACTCCAAAGTCCGGTAACGGCTTTGAAATGGATGCGATTGCTTCCTGCTTCATAGGTGGTGCGTCCACTTCGGGCGGGATAGGGACAGTGGTAGGTGCAATTGTCGGTGCGCTTCTGATGGGTGTACTCAATAACGGTATGTCGATCATGGGTGTCAGCATTGACTGGCAGCAGGCTATTAAAGGGTTTGTTCTACTAGCAGCCGTCGCATTTGATGTCTACTCCAAATCAAAATCAAGGACAGTATAATAGCTCAATATAGCGATATATCAAGGGGACGGTTTTGTTGTTACGAGTGTATGACAACAAAATCGTCCCCTTGACGTGTCTTTCTGTCACATTCCAGTACTGCATTTAAATAATGTAGTTATTGACAGATATTTTACTGTGTATTAATATAGCATACATACAGTTTAATATATTGAACGAACAATGTGATGGATTTGAAGATGGGGGTGATCGTGTGAAGGCACTGGTAAAGAAATTTGGAAAACCCGGAATTTGGATGGAAGATGTACCCGTTCCTGCAATAGGCAAAAATGAAGTATTGATTAAAATTCATAAAACATCGATCTGCGGTACGGACATACATATCTATAAGTGGAACGAATGGGCACAGAAAACGATTCCTATACCAATGACGATCGGACACGAGTTTGTCGGTACAATCGAAGCGATGGGAGACAATGTACAGGATTTTAAACAAGGAGATATCGTTTCCGGCGAAGGACATATTGTATGTGGTCTTTGCAGGAATTGCCTTGCAGGAAGAAGGCACCTATGCAGGAAGACAAGCGGCGTTGGGGTAAATCGGCCAGGTGCGTTTGCCGAGTATCTTGCTATACCGGTAACCAATGTATGGCACTGTGATCCTTCCATTCCAATGGAACAGCTAAGCTGCTTCGACCCCTTCGGAAATGCAGTACACACTGCTCTGGCCTTTAATGTTCTGGGAGAGGATGTGCTGATAACCGGCGCAGGCCCCATCGGGATAATGGCTGCGGCTGTTGCAAAGCATGCCGGTGCCAGGTATGTTGTTATAACAGATATGAATCCTTACCGGCTTGAGCTGGCGAAAAAAGTTGGTGTTACCATGGCGGTGAATATAAAGGAGACCTCTGTGGAGTCTGTAATGGAGCAGCTCGGCATGAAGGAGGGCTTTGATGTGGGCCTTGAAATGTCAGGTAACAGCAGTGCTTTTAATACCATGGTGGATGTTATGTGCCATGGTGGAAAAATTGCGATGCTGGGGCTGCAAAGCCCGGGGACGGTTATTGACTGGGATAAGGTGGTCTTTAATGGTTTGACGATAAAAGGAATATATGGCCGTGAAATGTATGAAACCTGGTACAAGATGACAGTCATGCTACAATCGGGTCTTGACATTTCACCGGTCATTACCCATCGGTTCAAGTATACTGATTTCCAGCAGGCATTTGATATTATGGCTTCCGGTAATTCAGGGAAGGTCATACTGGAATGGGTGTAATATGAAAGTGTATAATAAAATCATTGAAGCAGGAAGGATCGTGTAAAGCAGCCGATAATAAGTCGGGTAAACACTGTTATGGGAAAATGAACAGGAGGGATTTTATGTTTGGAGAATCCGGGCAATTCTATAAAGCGGAGTTGGAAAATATTAGAAACAGCGGTCTGTGGAAAGAGGAAAGAATGATTACCGGTCCTCAAAACATGCGGATCAATGTATCAGACAAAGATGGAATACTCAACATGTGTGCCAACAATTATCTCGGGTTATCCAACCATCCCGGAGTTGCTGCCGCTGCAAAAAATAGCTTTGAGGAATGGGGATATGGACTATCCTCTGTACGCTTTATATGCGGTACCCAGGAGATCCATAAAAAGCTGGAGCAAAAGCTTTCAGAGTTTCTTGGTACGGAAGATACGATTTTATATACCTCATGCTTTGATGCCAACGGCGGACTATTTGAAACGCTGTTGTCGGAGCAGGATGCTGTGATCAGCGATGAACTGAATCATGCCAGCATTATTGACGGAATCAGGCTTTGCAAAGCTTCTCGTTACCGATACAAAAACAACGATATGGCAGATCTGGAAGCAAAGCTTCAGGAAGCACGGAATGCACGTTTTAAGTTAATTGCCACCGACGGAGTTTTTTCGATGGACGGGATCATAGCGAATCTGAAGGGGATTTGTGATCTGGCAGAGAAGTATGATGCCATGGTAATGGTAGATGACAGCCATGCAGTAGGCTTTATGGGGGAAAAGGGACGCGGAACACCTGAATATTGCGGCGTTTCCGGCAGGGTAGACATCATTACCGGTACGCTCGGAAAGGCATTAGGAGGTGCAAGCGGCGGATATACCAGCGGAAGGAAAGAGATCATCGACCTTCTGAGGCAAAGGTCCAGACCTTACCTCTTCTCAAATACAGTGGCTCCCTCTATTGTGTGTGCATCTATCAAGGTTCTGGAGATCTTGACTGAATCTACCGAGCTCCGGGATAAGCTTCTTGAAAATACACTTTATTTTAGGAATAAAATAACACAGGCTGGTTTTAACATCAGAGAGGGGATACATCCCATTGTGCCTGTCATGCTTGGGGATGCAGTGCTTGCTCAGAAAATGGCACAGAAGCTGCTTGAAAAGGGAGTGTATGCGGTCGGCTTCTTCTATCCGGTGGTACCGCAGGGCAAGGCCAGGATAAGGACCCAGGTTTCTGCGGCACATACCGTAGAAGACCTGGATTTCGCAATTCAGGCATTTCATGAAGCGGCTGTAGAGTTAGGGGTTTTGTAATTTAATGAGCGCTTGCGCGAATGGTACACCAAACCGCGTTTTTGCAACGCAAAATACGCTGTAGGCGCTTTAGTGCCTTCCTTACGCGTTTTGTGTGTATCGCGTTGCGAGCATTTGATAAATAGTTGACTACTTGGGATACCAGACGACAAGGTATGCTTCCGAATCCGATTTGGAGACATTTTCGATCGTGTGCTCCGAATCGGCCCGGTATCTGCAGGTATCGCCCTTTTGCAGAATAGAAGAATAATCGCCCGATGTTACTTTGATTTTACCCTCGATAACGGTAAGAAATTCTTCGGCCTTCTGGACGTGGGGCATTGAAGCATTTTTTCCACCCGGTTTGAAAGTCATTTGATAGAGCTCGAGATTGTCGGTCAGGTGGATCGGCGAGTTAATCCTGATTTTACAGAGCTTGTCTTCGGAGTAAATGATAGGGGCATCGTCGCTTCGGATGACCTCGACAATGTTGCTTGAACTGGATTCCATCAGCTTCTGCACTGGCAGACCAAGAGCGAGAGCTATTTTCCATATCGTGATAACAGTAGGGTTTGCCTTATCCCGCTCAATTTGTGAGAGCATGGATTTGGAAACCCCGGAACGTCTCGCTAGTTCGTCCAGGCTGATGCCCAGCAGCTTTCGTTGATTCAGAATATTCCTTCCAACCTGTGGTGGTTGTTTCGTTGTCATATGCATCTCCATCCGGCACTTTGCAGGTTCTATTACCCTAAAGGAGCAGGGGGCCACAATTGAGAACCGTCCCCCTGCCGCACTATGGTTTTCTGCAATGCTATTATACCACTAAATGATATCATGTGCTTTTAAAAACTCAGCAACAGCTGCCTGATATCCCTCTTTATCGCTCATATAGCTTCCGGCATGGGCTGCTCCGGGGAAGGTCCTTTTGTATTTCGGCCCTTTTTTGGCATTAAAGACTTCATTGACCATATAAAAAGGTACATAATTGTCTGCTTCTCCATGGATAAACAGGACAGGGATATCATCACGTTTTGCTACTTCTTTTACAGGGCTCACTTTGCTGAAAAACACACCTCCGCGTAATCGTGAGATCAAGCTTGATATGGGCATAAACGGGTAGCGCGGTAAATGATATTCAGTTTTCAGACGGTAAGCGAGCTGACCGGAAAGACTGCTATAACCACAATCCTCAATAGCAAAGGCGAGCTTGCCGTCAAGGGGTATATTCATCATGACGGTTGCAGCACCCATCGATTCTCCGTGGGTTCCGATAACCGTATCCTGTCCGAGTTTATTCCGGGCCCAATCACATACTGCTTTCAGATCAAGTGCTTCGTAATAACCCATTGTAACTATGGCCTTATCAGAATAACCGTGGGCACGGTGGTCGTAAATAATGCAGTTCAATCCAAGCTCGCGAAACATTTCAGCATATTTAATGCTTCCAACACTGCAATAGGTATACCCGTGAACGATAACAACGGCCCGCTCGCGTTTATCTCGCGGCTCCATATCCTTCTTTCTTGGAATAAAGGTGCATGAAAGCTTGTATCCGAAAGGAGAGGTTAAAAAGAAATCCTCCCGGTTCCATTGGGTTTCATATGCATTTCTGTCGAATTCGCCACGTTCAGAGGCGGCAATAAAGCACTCTTCAGGGTCTGACATTTTTGGGCGGACTACGAGCCCCGTCAGCCTCCACGATATGATTAATACTGCGATTGCAAAGGTACCTGACACGATCCACAACACCATTGAAAACACCTGCCGTTCATGCAATATTACTATGAATAAATTCTACTAGAAATATATTCTGATAGCAACCGATATTGTACTATTAAGCGGAGATTACGATTGTAATGCAGGTCTGGTACATGTTATGGCGACCGTTATTATGTTTTTATAAAAGTACAATAGTAATATTTTTGGCTTCTTGTAACTATATCCGCTTGTTTGTTGTCTGACAGTGTAAGCTAGCATTTTATTACTAGATAAACAAAAAAAATAACATACGGTTGAAACCTTCGATGTTAATATGCAATTAAGAGAGTTGTATAAGCGACTGGTAACCAAAGGAGGAAATTGATATGAAGATTAATATGAAGAAGTGGATGCATAACATATTGAACTCAGCTGAAAGACGAGCGTTGCCCATTATGACCTATCCCGGTCTGGAACTGACAGGAAGAACAATTAGTGAAGTCATCAGCAATGGTGAACATCAATTTGAATGTATCGCTGCTCTTGCAGAAAAATATGATTCCATTGCCAATGTTACAATTATGGATTTGTCCGTAGAAGCTGAAGCATTCGGCAGCCCGATCCGTTACTCGGATCATGAGGTCCCATCTGTTTCTGCAAAAATCATTGAGGACGAAGAAGCAGTGAAAGCACTGCGTGTCCCCAGCGTAGGGGAAGGCCGCACCGGCGCCTATATTATAGCGGCTGAGCTTTGTGTGGAAAGAATAAAGGACAGACCAACCTTTGGAGGAACAATCGGCCCGTTTTCACTGGCAGGACGGCTTTTTGACATGACGGAGATCATGGTTGGACTGATGGAGGAGCCTGAAATGGTGCATGAACTCCTAGAAAAATGCACACAGTTTCTGATCGAATTTGCTAAAGCATTTAAAAAGGCTGGAGCCCATGGTATTATTATAGCAGAACCAGCTTCGGGACTTTTGTCACCGGCAAACTGCACCGAGTTTTCATCAGACTATGTGAAGAGAATTGTCGATGCGGTACAAGATGATTATTTTATGGTGATGCTGCATAACTGCGGAAATACAAAAAATCTAGTGCCTTCACTCTTATCAACAGGCTCTATGGCCTTCCATTTCGGCAATGCGGTGGATATGAGAGATATCATGCCGCAAATCCCCTGGGGCAGAATTGCGTTTGGAAATATTGACCCCGCAGGAACATTTAAGAATGGCAGTGCAGAGAATATGAAGGAAAAAACTATGGAGCTTCTTAACAACACTGCGAATTATAAGAACTTTGTACTCTCTTCCGGATGTGACGTACCTCCGGGAACACCTGTAGAAAATGTGGAAGCATTCTACGAAACACTGGCTGAATTTAACGACAGTATATTGCAGAATGCTGGATAAACCAATACCATAACCCCTCAGCCCGGTGGGCTATTTTATACATCACCTCGTCTGTATCCGGACGGGGTGATATTTTTGTATTTTCTGAAGGTCTTTGAAAAGTAACTCATGTTGTCAAATCCAACCTGCAAGGCGGCTTCTGTGATGTTGCAGCTGGTTGCTTCAAAAAGCCTGCAGGCTTCATTGATCCGGTACATGTTCAGGTATTCCAGCGGAGTGATACCGGCATACTTTTTGAAAAACCTGCAGAAGTTATATTTGTTCATACCGGTTATGGCAGCCATTTCTTCGATGGTGATTTTTTTGGGATAGTTGTCAGAAATGTATTCAATGACTTTTTTAATTTTGTGGACTCTGTCCTTTTGAGAGGGCATAGATCCTTCGCTATTGCCTTTTAGTAAAAGCTCCCGGGCTAACAAGGATAATATCATAAAAAAACTTCCTTTTATAAATAATTCATAGCCCGGAGGGTTCTTATTCAACTGATAAATCATCTCCAGTATCAGTGAGTTCAGATTATTCCCTACAGGAGTAGTTCCACAAACCACATGGGGTAATCTATAGCCTTTCAGCATAAGGGGCGTAATATACCGGCTCTGGCAAACATCATTCAAACTGCTGTTCAGAAAAGACATATGAAAAACAATGGCGTAGTAGCCGCATCCCGCGGGATGGTTGCTATGTGCAGAGTGAAGCTCTCCGCTGTTGACAAATAAACTGCTGCCCTCATCGACCCGGTAGAATTTTTCTCCTATCCGAAATTCTGCAGAACCGCTGAATACATGCAGAATTTCGTACTCCTCATGCCAGTGGCAAGGGAGTATCTGACTGCTGCCCGGGTTGCAGGGAATAGTATACATTTTTACAGGAAACTCGGAATTTCCATGCTGTACTGTTTCTTTCTGAAGATATTTCAGCATATCTCTGTCAACCTTTCGTGATATATGCAGTGTATGTGCAATATCGTGTTAGTTTTCAACAATATCAATGCAGATATTATGGTGTATGGATAATATAATTATAATTATAATGTAAGATTCTATTCTCAGTCAATCAAACAGGATAAATCAGGAGGGATATGCTATGGATATAAGGGGATACAAAAAATGTGAAAATTATTTGCTACTGAAGACTTCAAATGGAAGGATGAAGCTCCAGCCGGTTTCCCACAGTATGATCCGGGTTGTCTATACGCTGGAAGAGCAATTCAGTACAAAGGAGAGCCTGATGATCGTGCCGAAGGAGAGGCCGATAATTCCATGGAAGGTGGATGAAACACAAGAGACCGTCGAACTGTCTACGGACACGATACGGATATCTGTACAGAAGCAAACGGCGGCTTTTTCATATTTCAATGCCAAAGGAGAGCTTATTGCACGGGAGCCATCGCGAGGGGGCAAAAGTCTGATGGCTGTTGATGTGATCAAGACCGTTTTCGATCGGAATGCAGAAGTGAAAACCGGTAAAAGTGTAGACGGCATGCGCGCGATTGTGGAAGAACAGGCCAGGGTGGTTGACCGAAAAGCCTATCATACGAAGCTTGAGTTTGAATGGGAAGAAAATGAAGCCCTTTATGGATTGGGATCCCATGAAGAAGGTATGTTGAATTTAAGAGGCCGGCACCAATATCTTTATCAGCAGAATATGAAGGCCGTGGTGCCTATGCTGATTTCCACAAAAGGATACGGGATTCTGATGGACAGCTACTCTCTGATGACATTTCACGATGATGCATTTGGTTCCTACTTATGGTCGGATATCAATGATGAAATGGATTATTACTTTATATATGGTCCGGAATTTGATGATATTATCCGGGAATACAGAGAATTGACAGGAAAAGCTCCTATGCTGCCCAAATGGGTGTTTGGATATGTACAGTCCAAGGAGAGATATAAGACCCAGGAAGAATTGGTTGAGATCGTGAAGGAATATAGAAAACGGCAGATTCCGCTGGATTTGGTTGTTCTGGACTGGAGGTCGTGGGAAGGGGAGCTTTGGGGACAGAAAACTTTAGATCCCAGCCGTTTTCCGGACCCCAAGGACATGATGAAGCAGCTTCATGATCTGAATGCAAGGCTGATGGTATCCATCTGGCCTAATATGAGTAAGGGTGGAGATAATCATAAGGAAATGCATGAGAAGGGTTATCTTTTGGGGAATCAGTCTACGTATGATGCCTTTAGCAAACAGGCAAGAGAGCTATACTGGAAGCATGCCAATGACGGACTTTTCTCCAATGGTATTGATTCCTGGTGGTGTGATTGTACGGAGCCTTTTGAAGCGGATTGGAAGGGTGAGGTGAAGCCTGAACCGGAGGAGCGGGTTCACATTAATACGGGGGAGGCTAAGAAATACCTGGACCCGGAGTATATCAATGCATACTCACTGCTGCATTCCGGCGGAATTTACGAAGGACAGAGAAAGACCACAGACCACAAGCGGGTTGTTAACATGACACGTTCGTCTTACGCGGGACAACACCGCTATTCAACTATCACTTGGTCCGGAGATATTTCAGCTAACTGGGAGACACTCCGAAAGCAGATCCCCGACGGTCTGAACTTCTGCATAACCGGAGAACCCTATTGGACTTTGGACATCGGAGGTTTCTTTGTCGGGAATGAAAAGAGCTGGAGAAAATCGTGCGGAAATCCCGATGCACCCAAGGTGTGGTTCTGGAACGGGGATTATGATGACGGCTGTCAAGATCTGGGGTACAGAGAATTGTACCTGAGATGGTTTCAGTATGGCGCATTCCTTCCCATGTTCCGCTCCCACGGGACGGACACTCCAAGGGAGGTCTGGAGATTTGGCGAACCGGGTACAGTTTTCTATGATACGCTGGTAAAGTTTACGAAATTACGGTACAGACTGATACCTTACATTTACTCTCTGGCCGGCATGGTAACCCATGAAGACTACACCATCATGCGGGCGCTGGCATTTGATTTCCGACAGGATCAGAAAGTGTATGACATCAAGGAACAGTATATGTTTGGGCCGGCTTTCATGGTGAATCCTGTGACAAAGCCCATGCATTATGAAAGCAACTCCAGGAAGCTGGAAGATGTAGAAGAAACACGCTTGGTATACCTTCCTGAAGGAACGTTATGGTATGATTTCTGGACCGGCAGCAGGTATGAGGGAGGACAGTCTATCATCGCAGCAGCTGGGCTTGAGACCATGCCGTTATACATCCGGGGAGGTTCTATTGTGCCAATGGGACCTGTGATTCAGCATACGGGGGAAAAACCGGATGTGCCTGTGGAGCTTCGGCTCTATCCGGGCGCAGACGGAGAATTTACGCTGTATGAAGATGAAGGGGACAATTACAATTATGAAAAGGGAGCTTTTAGCTGCATTCATATGAAGTGGAAGGACAGTGCAAAGGAATTGGTATTTGGAGAGCGGGTGGGCTCATTCCCCGGTATGGATGAAAAAAAGACCTTCCGAGTGATCCTTGTATCGGAAGGCAGTGGGACAGGACTGGAGGAAGCTGAGCAAGCAAACCGGATTGTGGAGTATACCGGGAAAGAAGTGACAATATCTCTGGAATAGAGAATAACAAAAAAATAACATGAAAGCGCCCTTTGAATTTCATCTTCGGAGGGCGTTTTTAAGTAAGCAATCGTAATCATGGTTTGAGCAGCTTAAAAAAGCTTTGATATGCTATTGCATTTTTTTCTTTTAAGGCTTACAATAATTTTGTAATGATTACAATATTGTAATCATTACAATGGTGATAGCGTAGGTGGTGAGCTAATGAATCGTTCATTTGAAGATTTAAAGCAAGAATTACAGATGAAAAACATAAGCCTTTCGCACCAAAGGTTGAAGGTATTAGAATACTTGACAATAAACCAGTGCCATCCAACAGCAGATCAGATTTTTACCGACCTTCAAAAGGAACTATCAACACTGTCAAAAACAACGGTTTATAATACTTTGCACATTTTGGAGGAGGCAGGTATAGTCAGGGTAATAACAATCGAAGATAATGAAACAAGGTATGATATTCAGGTCGAAAACCATGGACATTTTAAGTGTGAATCCTGTGGAAGGATATATGATTTTTGCATTGATATGGATACTATAAAATTCAATAACTTAGGTAACTTTAAGATTAATCATAAGAACGTATATTTCAGAGGCAGCTGTCCGAATTGCCTTTTAAATATAAATGATAACAAGTGAAGGAGACAAGAAAATGAGTGAAAACAAAACACTTAATAACTTGATGGAGGCTTTTGCCGGGGAATCTCAGGCTAACAGGAAGTATCTGGCATATGCCAGGAAAGCTGAAAAAGACGGAAAAACAAATGCAGCAAAATTGTTCAGAGCGGCATCCGATGCCGAGACGCTGCACGCCTTAAAGCATTTTGAAGTCGCCGCAAAAACCGGTTCAACAGCTGACAATCTGAAAGATGCCGTTGCAGGAGAAACACACGAGTACAAGGAGATGTACCCGGATTTTGTGAAGGAAGCCGAAGCGGAAGGAAACAAAGCTGCGCTTATGTCTTTCACATTTGCCATGAAAGCTGAAGAGGTCCATGCCAGGCTTTATCAGGAAGCCCTGGAAAACCTTGACCAGACGGAGGAAGTCTTCTATTATCTCTGTCCGGTTTGCGGAAACATTGAGAAATTCCAGCCGGAAAAATGCAGCATATGCGGTGCTCCGGGAGCCAAATTTATCAAATATTAGTTCTGTAATCACATGCACACCAGTGGGACAGCAGTATGTTCCGCAGGTGTGCTTTTTTATCCGGATAACAGGATGTATTATATATAAACGGTGATTGTAAAAAGGAATTTCATTTTAAAATTAACGATAGATAGGCTATCCCGCCACAATTCATCATTCGATCAGTTGGGGTAATTTTACTACTATATTGTTAACTCAATTGACAATATAGTTTATATGGACTTATAATTAAATGAATTAACAAAAGAAATATAAAGTATGAAGATCGGGTGATAATGACTTATTTAGTTGGTGCGGATATCGGGGGTACTGAATATGCAGTATCATTAGCCCGATGTAATACATTATCCAGGAGGACATATAAAATGAGAAAAATCAAATGGGGAATTATGGGGCCGGGCAAAATTGCTCACAAATTTGCTCAATCACTGCAGGACATGAATGAAGCTGAACTGGTTGCAGTCGGTTCCAGGGATCTGGGAAGGGCGAAGGATTTTGCCGGAATGTACGGTGCAAATCGTATATATGGAAGCTATCATGAGTTTGCTCTGGATCCGGAGGTGGAGCTGGTTTATATTGCGACAACAAACCAGACACATTTCGAATGCGCAATGCTATGCCTGAAAGCCGGAAAAGGAGTACTGATGGAAAAGCCCTTCACCATTAATGCGAAGGAGGCACAGATGCTGGTTGATACTGCCCGGCAGCATGGCGTCTTTCTGATGGAGGCCATGTGGTCGCGTTTCCTTCCCGTGATGGCGAAAGTAAGGGAGTTACTAGCAGCAAAGGCAATTGGCGAGGTCAGAATGGTCAAGGCCGACTATGGATTCCGTGGCACATCGGACCCGGAAAGAAGGCATCTCAATCCGGTACTTGGAGGAGGAGCTTTGCTGGATGTTGGCATATATCCGCTTTCCTTTGCAGCTATGATTCTTGGAGCAGTACCTGACAAAGTGACTAGCGCAGCCTGTATCGGTGAAACAGGAGTTGATGAACAATGCTCGTTTACGCTATCCTATAAGGGTGGTGAGATTGCCGCATTGTCGGCTGCAGTCAGAACGTATATTCCTGATTTCGCATACATACTGGGTACGGAGGGATATATTAAAATCCCTGAATTCTCTCGCTCCAATCAATTGGAAATTATTATAAACGGAAAGAGTGAGCTCCTGCATTTGCCATACTCCTCCAACGGGTTTTTACATCAGGTACAGGAAGCTTCAAGATGCTTTGCGGAAGGAAAGCTGGAAAGCAGCACCATGCCCCTGGATGAAACGGTTCAAATCATGAGCATAATGGATCAGCTGCGATCACAGTGGGGAATGAAATATCCGATGGAATAATACCTTAATCTAAAAAACTCCTCCTATGAAATGAACATGGGAGGAGTTTTAAGCTTCCGGCATATATAGTATAACAAAAAAGTTAATGTTTCAAAGTCATTATCACAATATGTCCCAGGTCCTGAGGGGCTTTATATGTTCAGAAGAGATAAGGATGAGCTGTGCGAACCAATGGGTTAAGCTGGCAAAAGAGGGAGGAATGAAAAATCTTGTAATAACGGCAAAGCACCATGACGGATTTGCAATGTATGCCTAAAAATATAATGATTACAATATTGTAGATCGGACGTCCTTTGGAAGGGATCCTATGAAGGAACTTGCAGAAGCTTGCCACAAATATTATATAAAATTTTGCTTCTACTATTCTCTTGGAAGAGACTGGCTTCATCCGCATGTACCAACAGAAAAAGGTGGCTGGCGCGATATATTTTAATGGCAAGGTTAAAAAGCAGATAACCGAGTTGCTAACATATTATGGTCCGATAGGGCTGCTATGGTTTGATACATCTGAGCTTCTGACAAAGGATCAAAGCAGAGAGCTTGTCCAGCTTGTCAGACGATTACAGCCCGAGTGCATTATTGACCGCCACCTGGGGCAATCTCAAAGCCGACTGCATGGTCGCCGTTCATGTTGTCGGCTCGCCGGAGCAGCTTCTGGAGTATATCAATGCCATTTGTACGATTAAGTTCTATATTTCTCTATGAGGTAGAATTTACTTCTGCAATTCGCTACCAAAAAAAACATGAGGATAAAAAGCAGGAATATACTTGACAAAGCTGCACACTGTAATGTAATATATATCTTGCGCCGGTTCGAAAGAGCACGGACAAAACAAATACTTGTATTGGTTCGAAAGAACCCGTGAAAAGCAAATAGTCTATGGAGGGGTTCCCGAGTGGCCAAAGGGGGCAGACTGTAAATCTGTTGTCAGTGACTTCGATGGTTCAAATCCATCCCCCTCCACCATTATTGAAAAGTCTTTGCAATGCAAGGGCTTTTTGACATTTTCAGAGAAGTCGGCAGCTGTTACGGCTAGTTTCTTTCGCAGCGTAATATATTGTTTCTGCAACATAGTATACGCATCTCATGTTTTATAGATCACTTTTCTGTATAAAATGAAGTTCCAGCATACGACAGCACCGACGGCAAATACCTTCGCAAGCAAATACTGCAGGCCAAGCCTTGTCGTCAGAAGGTACATCATAAGATCTGAGGCACCCAGGTTGAATACAAAAAGCACCAGATACATGGCTAACTGTTTTTTCAGGTTTGCCTTTGATTTGAAGGACCAGAGTCGGTTCATAAGAAAATTGATCCAGAACACTATGGAAAGTGCAATGGAATTAGCTGTAAGAATAGATAATTCTGCAACGTCTTTAAACAGGAATAGCAGTGAGAATTCTATGGTAGCACTGGTGAGTCCTGTGACAATATATCGTATAAATTGCCCCAGAAACTCAGGAGTTAAGAAACGGGAAAAATATTTTGAATTTTTAAGCTTTTCAACCATACCGCTGTAAATCATATCAACCTTCTGCTCTTTTTTATCATAACAAACATATTATTTAGTATAGCACAATTTCGGTATAAATTCTCTTTCAAAAATTTTCATCTGTTTATTGTACTGATAAAAAGTTGTGATATAATATTTATAAATATGCAGGATTCGATGTCGGAGGTTGCAAAAATGAGATTTACTAAAATGCATGGTTTGGGAAATGACTATATATATTTCAACTGTATGAAGGAATGCCCGGATGATCCGGAAGATTTGTCAAAACGGCTCAGTGACAGGCATTTCGGGATTGGATCAGATGGACTTGTACTTATCATGCCTTCAGAGGTAGCCGACTTTAGGATGAGAATGTTCAATTCAGACGGCTCTGAAGCTGAAATGTGCGGGAATGCCAGCAGATGTGTCGGTAAATACGTCTATGACAACGGACTTACAGATAAAACAGCCCTTACGCTGGAAACTCTTGCAGGTATAAAGAAGCTGTGGCTTACGGTTGAAGACGGCAGGGTTGAGCAGGTTCGAGTGGATATGGGTGAGCCGGTGCTGAAGCCTGCCAATATACCGGTTCAAAGCACGAAAGAGCTTTTTATATCCGAGCCGGTAACTATAAAAGACAGGGTATTTCATGTCACCTGCGTATCGATGGGAAATCCCCATGCAGTGGCTTATATCGACAATGTGGATGGGTTCCCGCTGGAGGTATACGGCCCTGTTATGGAGACTCATGAGCTCTATCCCAGGAAGATAAACAGTGAGTTTGTCGAGGTTATCGACCGCAAAACACTGAAAATGCGGGTTTGGGAACGCGGAGCCGGCGAGACGCTGGCCTGTGGTACCGGAGCCTGTGCAGTGACTGTAGCAACAGTTCTAAACGGCCTGTGTGACAGGAAGGTGACTGTAAAGCTGCTGGGAGGCGACCTTACGGTAGAGTGGAATGAGAACGACAACCATGTGTATATGACAGGTCCGGCAGTTAAGGTGTTTGAGGGTGAAATATAACGAGGTTGAGGTAAGAAAATTTTTCTATAAACGAAAAATTTTCTTTGAACTGATGTGTTATAACGAGCACAGATGCGCAATAACATTGAAAATGCAGGAAATCCTGCATAACATTATGAATGGTGGGGGGACGAAGAATGGCGATTATTAATGAATACTATATGAGATTACCTGGAAGTTATCTTTTTGCTGAGGTGGCAAGGAGAAGAGACAGCTATATAAAAGCACACCCTGAAAAGGAGATCATCAGGCTTGGTATAGGAGATGTTACGAAGCCGCTGCAGCCTGAAATCATTAAAAGCCTTCACAATGCAGTGGATGAAAT
This sequence comes from Bacillota bacterium, assembly GCA_023435925.1. Lineage (GTDB taxonomy): Bacteria > Bacillota > Clostridia > Acetivibrionales > DTU013 > JAEZLF01. The sequence continues at coordinate 14,787 of JAEZLF010000096.1, read as the reverse complement.
GGCAGATGAAAAGACTTTCAAAGGCTATGGGCCGGATGGGTACGGTTACCATTTTCTCATCCATGCTATTATAGAAAATGATTACAAAGCCAGGGGCATTTCGCTGGAGATGGATGAGATATTCATCAGCGATGGTGCCAAAAGTGATACCGCCAATATCCAGGAGATTTTTGGTATCGATAATATCATTGCACTGACAGACCCGGTATACCCGGTTTATCTTGACAGCAATGTGATGGCGGGAAGAACAGGAATTTATAACAGGGAGAGCGGCAGATTCAGCAACGTGGTTTATATGCCCTGTACCATAGAAAATGGATTTTCACCGGAATTACCCACTCAGAAGGTAGATCTGATCTACCTCTGCTTCCCCAATAACCCTACCGGTACTGCGCTAACTTTAGCTCAGCTTAAAAGATGGGTGGATTTTGCAAAAGCAAATAAGTGTATTATCTTATATGACTCTGCATATGAGGCTTATATCTCCGAGCAGGATGTGCCGCACAGTATCTATGAGGTGGAAGGGGCAAAGGATGTAGCGATTGAATTCAGAAGCTTTTCGAAGACTGCCGGCTTTACAGGTACAAGATGCGCGTATACGGTTATTCCAAAGTCGCTTATGGCTGAAGATTCAAAGGGAGAGCCTGTGTCGTTGAATAAGCTTTGGTATAGGAGGCAGACAACGAAGTTTAACGGGGTTGCCTATATGATTCAAAAGGCAGCGGAGGCTGTATACAGTGAGGAAGGAAAGAAACAGGTCAAGGCGGTCATTGATTATTATATGACAAATGCTTCCATCATTCGCAAAGGGCTGCTCGATCTGGGTTTTCAGGTTTTTGGGGGAATCAATGCACCTTACATCTGGCTGAAAACACCAAACAACATGGATTCATGGGATTTCTTTGATAAGCTGCTGGAAGAGGCAAATATTCTCGGCACGCCTGGATCAGGCTTTGGCCCCAGCGGTCAGGGCTATTTCAGGCTAACTGCCTTCGGGAACAGAGAAAATACGGAAAAAGCAGTGGAGCGTATCCGGACAAGATTAATGCTTTGAGATAAACGTTTTTCAAAGATTTCGTCCTTGTTCGGTAAAAATGAATAGATTTCTTCACAGTTACTCAACATATCAATATATAAACATCCGAGGTTGAATATGCGGGTAACTAGATTTTTTTTCACAGTCTGCGTTGTTTTGCTCCTTTTTATGTTCGCCGGTGGAATGACCGTTATCCTGAAAACAGAGGATGGCGAGCGTACCCCTGCTCCTGTACCAATCAGCGAACGAACTGGACAAGGTTCTTCAACAGAACTGGAACTCAGTCGCCTTGAAAGCAGTGTAAGCAGGGATGAGCCGGTGAATTTACTGGTGCTTGGCCTAGATAAGGATGAAACAAGATGTGATGTCATGATGCTCTTTCATTTTGATCCGGAAACTTCAGGATTGAAGCTCATGTCCATAGCAAGAGACACCAGGGTTCGTCGAAAAGACAGCTATGACAGGATCAATGCACTGTACTCCTCCGGAAGGGAAAAACAGGTTGCCCAGAAGATCACAGAGATAACGGGATTACCTGTGCATTACTATATCACAATGAATTTCGAGGGTTTCCGTAAAACCATTGATCTATTGGGAGGCGTATCTTTTTATGTGCCCTTCCGGATGAATTATGACGACCCGACCCAGGACCTTCACATACATCTTAAAAAAGGCATGCAGCTGCTGGATGGAAAAAAAGCGGAGCAATTGGTGCGGTATCGGAAGGGTAATTTGAAGGGTCAGGGGTATACAGAGGGGGATATTGACAGGATAAAGATGCAGCAGGATTTTATAAAGGCACTGATGGAACAGAAGATCCATATTAAATATATATCCAGAGTGGATGAGCTGTTTCAAATCATGGATCGGTATGTGAAAACAAATATCACACTTACTGACATTGCTCAATATGTTACGAAGGCCGGTAAAATTAAAAGTGAGAATATCGAGACATTTACATTACCGGGAGAGAGCAAAATGATTGGAGAAAAGTGGTACTATATCTATGACCGGGAAAAGACAGAGGAAATGGTAGCTGAGCACTTCCAATAGCAGGGCTTGCGCTTAAAGAAATGACAGGGCCTGCGATGAAGGAATCAGCAGGATTTCCGCTGTATGATCGGGAGCAGTACTTTAAAGGTGCTCCCTTCGCCGGGCTTGCTGCTTACAGAAATTGTTCCTTTATGTTCTTTCACAATCCATTTGGCGATAGAAAGGCCGAGACCGGTTCCACCGCTTTCCCTTGACCGGGCTTTATCGGCTCTGTAAAAGCGTTCGAAAATCTTATCCAGATGTTCAGTGTCAATACCTTCGCCGGTATCGCTGACAAGCAGCTCAATATGGTTGTCAAGCTTTTTCAGACTGACAGTTGCGCTGCCTCCTGAAGAAGTGTATTTAATTGCATTATCAATTAATATAACGGTGAGCTGCTTCAGCCTGTTTTCATCTCCGAAGAAGTCAGCTTCATCCGCCTGCTTCAGCTCCAAATGAATGCTTTTCTTTGCAGCTACTGATTCATAGGATTCAACAACGGACCGGATTGTTTCATGAAGCGGAAACAAGCTTTTTTGGATCATTTGCTGATCGGAATCTGCCCGAGCCAGCAAAAGCAAATCATTGACCAGCTTTGTCATGCGTCTGTTTTCGGTTTGAATATTTTCCAGCCATTTGTACTGGCTTTCAACCGTCTCATCCCTATTTCCCATTACAAGTTCCAGACTTGTTTGCATCACGGTCAGAGGAGACCTTAGTTCATGAGAAGCGTCAGCTACGAATCTTTTTTGCCTATCCCAGGATTTTTTTATGGGGATCAGCGCTTTGTCGGCAAGAAACAGGCTGGAGAAAAACACCAGTATCAAGCCTGCCAGTCCAATGGATATCAGTATCGTTCCAAGCCTGCTAAGTGTTTCCTCCTCGGATCGTGTGCTCAGAAAAACGATGGTGACATCCCTTAAATCAGGCGGGAAACTTCTAAAATACCGGAAGGTGTCAGCTCCTAATTTTATCAAACCCAGGTTGTTTTCCTGCGGAAACACCTTGTTGAGCATTGTGTTAAGTTCATCCGAAGTAACAGGCAGTTCTCCGGACTGGCCTATCATTTCACCGGCCGAATTGTATCGGACATAGAAAACATTACCCCAATGCCGCATCAATGGGGGTATATTTCTTCGTTGATTGAATTTTCTGGCTTCCGAAGCGACTGAGTAAAGAAGCTGCTTGGACTGTCTTTCCGTATTTTCCTTCATTAATATGTATATGCCTGACAAAAAAACCAGCAAAATAATGCCGACAACAGATATATTGATCATAATTAGTTGAAGCTTCACTCTCTTAAACATTGCTTATCACCTTCAGACAATAACCGATACCGCGGATTGTTTCGATCACGATCCTGCTGGTAATGGGCTCCAGCTTCTTTCGCAGATAATACACATATATTTCGACATTGTTCATTTCAACTTCGCAATCAAGTCCCCAAATCCGGTCAAGTATTTGCTCGCGGGTAATGACCTGTCCTTTGTTGCGCAGAAGCAGCTCTAATAGTTGAGATTCCTTCATTGTCAGCTTAACAGTCTGACCTTCGCATTCAACCTCTCCGAGTGTTGGATGCAATATGAGAGAATCGGCTTGCAGGCATTCACTGTCAATTAACCCGGCTTGCCTGCGCCCCAGTGCCCGTATCCTTGCCAGTAGTTCGTCTGTCGAAAAAGGCTTGATAAGATAGTCATCCGCACCGGCATCCAAACCCTCCACTCTGTCTGCAATAGTATCTTTTGCTGTAAGAAACAGAACCGGAGTTTTGATACCCTGGGCGCGAATATTCCTGAGAATCGTCATACCATCCCGTTCCGGCAGCATCCTATCCAGGATAATGATATCGTGTATTCCGGTTTCAGCCAGATCCTGCCCGGTAATACCATCCAGTGCTGTGTCAACAGCATATCTGTTTTTTTTCAATATATAAGCAAGTGCTTCCGATAACCTTTCTTCATCTTCTACCAAAAGGATTCTCATATTCTTACTCCTATGTATATGCGTTGCAAAAATATCCTCCCGGTACCATTTCTGCAGCTTATCTATCTATTTTACATCACTTTTCTTTAAAGTTCATTAGAATTTGAATTTACAGATTGTTCACATTTAAAGCGCATTGAAGCCAATGTTTTTAAGGTAATTTTAAGTTTCATATGTAAAAATGGGAAAAAAGGCAAGCGGTTGCCTTAATTTGGGAGGTAAATAGATGAATACAGTCACACCGGGTTCAAAGACAAACATCTTTAGGAAAAAGAAAACAATCCGATTGATTGCCTTTTGCCTTGTTGCAGCGTTACTGGCAGGAGGCGCCTACATATTTGTTCAGGCAAGAAACAGCAAGTCCGCAGGTTCAACAACCCAACGGACAACGAAGGTTATCAGAGGGACACTGACCGATAGCATAGCGGGTTCAGCACCGATCCAATCTTCTTATCGAAGTGAGCTTTCTCCTAAAGTTACTGCCACGCTGGAGCAAATCAATATTAAAGAAGGAGACCAGGTAAAAAAAGGGGATGTGCTGTTTGTACTCGACAATACAGATGCACTGCTGGAAATTGAGAATGCAGAAAACAGTATCAATCAGATGCAACTAACACTGGACAGCACCAATAAAAGTGTTTCAGGTCTGGTTGTTCAAGCGCCCTATAACGGACAGGTTACCAATATCAGTGTAAAGCTTGGCGATACGGTTAATAAGGGCGGAGCAATCCTGTCTATAACAGACACATCAAAGCTAAGCGTTACTCTTCCTTTCAGCGGGTCCTCCGTAAAGAATGTAACACTGGGACAAAAGGCGACGGTTTATCTGCAGGAGCTCATGCAGTCTGTGGAAGGCACCGTTACATATAAAAGCAACAGTTCCTATACGACCGCAAAGGGCGGCGAGCTTTACAACATTGAAATAACGGTCGATAATCCGGGATCACTAAAGGAAGGGATGAAGGCTACTGCTGAAATTGCAGCAGGTGACACTGTACTGGACAGTGTGGACAGCGGTGAGCTATCTTTTGTCAATCAGAAGGTCATAAAGAGTGACGCCGGTGGTACGGTTGTCAGCTTGAATGTCAGAGAAAACGAATTTGTTCATGCGGGCGACGTGCTATTGAAGATGGAAAATGATGATTTGCTGCTGACCTCTTCCTCCAATGAAATGAAAATGGATAATCTAAAAGCGCAGCTTGAGATTAAACAAAAACAGCTGGACTACTTTACCATTGTGGCTCCTTTTGACGGTACAATCACGAAGCTTGGCTCTGCCAACGAAGGTGACACAGTAAAGCAGGGGGAAACACTTGCGGTTATATCCGATATGAACCGTCTGGAATTCTCCGTATCCATCGATGAGTTGGATATTGCCCAATTAGCTGTAGGTCAGGAAGTTATTATAACGGCAGATGCATTGGAAGAGACAGTGACGACACCGCTGACAGGTAAAGTGAGCAAGGTGGCAATGGAAGGAACCAGTTCAAATGGTGTTACTGTATATCCGGTCACAATTGCAATCGATGATAATTCTGCAGGCAAGCTGAAGACCGGTATGAATATCGATGCCGAAATCATTATCAGTAATAAGTCAGATATTCTGATGGTTCCGCTGGAAGCAGTCACAACCATGGGGGGAAGAAGCTTTGTTTATGTTAAGGATGCTGTGAGTGACAGCGGACAAAGCAGCGTATCGGATGGCCGGAGCGGTACGGCAGGAGGTCAAAGCGGCTCCAGAACAAGGCCAGGCGGATCATCCGGACAGGGAAGCTCCAATCGTCCGTCAAGGCCCGGGAATACAAGCGGAGGAGCTATTAGCGGAGGTCCGGGCAGAACCACCGGTTCCGGAATAATGGGAAATATGCCGCAGGGAGCACCGCCGGAGGGAAATATGCCGCAGGGAGCACCGCCGGAGGGTGATTTTCCTCAAGGGATGCCGGATCAGAATGGCAATAGCCAGAGCCGTCAGGCGGGGAATACTTCCGTAAGTGCAGTACAGAGCGGATTCATGAAAGCGGCTCGGAGAGCGAACGGTGATTCCTATTACGAGGATGCTGTCTTGGTAGAAGTTGAAACGGGTATCAGCAACGATACGTATATTGAAATCATCAACGGGCTCACGGAGGGACAGGAGGTTGTACTTCCGAAAACAAGCACAAGTACGGCGACATCCTCTGGTAACAATGCTAGAAGTAGAAACAGCAACATGATGGGCGGCGGCATGATGGGCGGCGGTGGAATGCCCGGTGGCGGTGGAATGCCCGGCGGCGGACCGGGTGGCTTCTAATGCTGAAGTCAGTGCCTTTATGGCAATATGTCAAGCCAACAACCTGGAGGTAAAAATGATAACATTAACTAATATCAATAAAATATATACTATGGGTGAGAACAATGTGCATGCTTTGTCGGATATATCGCTTCATATATCGCAGCATGAATTCACGGCGATCATCGGTCCATCCGGTTCAGGAAAATCGACACTGATGAATATATTAGGCTGTCTTGATGTACCCACTTCCGGAAGCTATGTCCTCGATGGTAAAGAAATCAACGGTATGAGTGACAACGAACTGGCGGATATCAGAAATACAAGAATAGGCTTTATTTTCCAGGGGTTTAATCTGTTGAAAAAGCTCAATGCAGTAGAAAATGTAGAGCTGCCGCTTGTTTACCAGGGGATAAGCCCCAAAGAACGTCACAGAAGATCCATTGAAGCTTTAGAGGCAGTCGGACTGGGAGACAGGGTCAGGCATACTCCCAATGAGCTATCGGGAGGCCAGCAGCAAAGAGTTGCCATCGCCAGAGCGCTGGTTAGCAATGCGCCTATATTATTGGCAGATGAGCCGACGGGAAACCTTGACACGAAGTCAGGTGCGGAGATTATGAGAATGATGAAGGATCTGCACCGAAATGGAAATACGGTGATTCTTATAACCCATGATAACAGTATTGCCATGCAGGCTCAGAGAATTATACGAATCATAGACGGCAAAATATCCGAGGATAGGATGGTGAGCTGAATGGGTTTTATGGAAGCATATAAAATGGCTATAAAAAGCATTCTCAGTAATAAAGGCCGATCTATACTGACCATGCTGGGCGTAATCATAGGAGTAGGCGCTGTCATAGCCGCAGTGGCATATGCCCAGGGTACCACTAAAAATATAACGGATTCTATTTCGAGTATGGGGTCTAATTTAGTGCAAATAAATATCACAGGCAGAGGAAGCAACAGACAGGTCTCCTACGACCAATTAAAGAAATTTGCTACAGAAAACAGTGATTCCATCAGTGGAATTGCGCCGCAATTATCGACCTCGGGGGTTACAGTCAAGAAAGGCTCTCTGAGCATGAAAACCACCACAATGATGGGGACTTCTCCCGAATATGAAGAAATAAACAGCAGGCCTATTTCTGCAGGAAGATTTCTGATGGACAGCGATCTGGACAACAGGTCAAAGGTTGCCGTTATAGGAACGGCAGTAATGAATACACTTTTTGCGGATAAAGATCCTCTGGGACAGAAAATTAAAATAAACGGCACCATATTCACAGTAGTCGGGGTACTGACTGAACTGGAGTCAGGTCAGACCAGCACTCAGGATGACTATATCATTGTACCCGTGACTGTAGCGCAGCGGCTTGGAAGGAACACATCCATCCGCAACTTCTCCGTACAGGCAATTGATGCTGATGACGTAGATCCGGTGGTGGAAAAGCTTGAGGCTTTTTTGCTCGGTATTTATAAAAATGATAATGCGTATCGTGTTACAAACTCAGAACAGATGCTTGAAACGCTGGACGAGGTGACAGGCACGATGATGGCGATGCTGGGAGGTATCGCGGCTATTTCACTTGTTGTCGGCGGAATCGGCATTATGAATATCATGCTGGTGTCTGTAACGGAGAGAACACGTGAAATCGGCATCAGAAAAGCAATAGGGGCAAAAAAAAGGAACATTTTGGTGCAGTTTTTGATAGAAGCTATCATGATTACCGGATTAGGCGGATTGATCGGTATTTTAGCCGGCGTTTGCGTCATTAAATTCATTTTCGGAGGCTTTGGTATTGTACCTGAAGCATATTCACCATTCTGGATGCTCACATCCTTTGGAATATCATTGACGGTAGGTATTGCTTTCGGTATGTTCCCTGCTGTAAAAGCAGCAAATCTGAATCCTATTGAAGCATTGAGATTTGAGTAAAAAAGTCATTTCGCTTTGCACAGGGAGTCAGGAGGAGACTGAACTCCACCTGACCAAGGTAGTTAATTAATTCGTCTTCACTCATCGCCGACCTGTAAAGGTCAGTGTCATCTGAAGACAAAAATAAATGAATGGAGGTTTTCCAATGAAAAAGATTCTGGCTTTGTTACTTGTATTTTCAATATTAACTCTTTCCGGTGGATCCTTTGCAGCTGCCAAGGACGTGTCCTCTGTGGCATCCTATTCCGCTGCGGTGGAGCGTGTGACATCTCTTGGATTGATGGATGAGCTGGAGGATGGAACGTTTAAGCCTAATGATGCCACCACCAGAGAACAGTTTGCAAAGCTGATTGTCATTTCGGCAGGGCTCAGCGATTCTGCTGCATCCATGAAGGGCTCAACCGTATTTTCTGATGTACCTGCCAACGGAGAGAATAACGGATACATCAATTTGTGCCTCACAAAGGGTTATATGGCTGGTATGGCAGACGGCAAATTCCATCCGGAGGAGCCAATTACATTTGCTCAGGCAGTCACTGCGATGATCAAGGTACTGGGTTATAGTGACGCGGATATCCCGGGTACATGGCCTAAGAACTATATAGAAAAAGCGAAGTCGATGGGGTTGACCACAGGAACTTCACTGACAGCGAATGCCGGAGTTCCCAGATGGTCGATGGCACTGATGCTGGATATTCTTCTGGATACCAAGGTAAAATCCGAGGCAGGAGCAGCTTCATCTAAGACTCTGGCAGAAGCATCCGGTTTGACAGCCGGTACTATGTATTCTGTCTACAGCAAGCCGGAGATCTATTACAAATCGAATGTGGTAAAAGGTAAGCTTGGAAGCATTGACCTGGGAGGCAGTCTGAGTATTGTACGAAACTCTTTCGACAATACAACCAGTCCGGCTGCCGCAACCAATGGAGAAGCTATCAAAGCCAATGAATTGAAGGATTTTAATGTAGTGTACCAAGTGTCGGATAAATCGGGCAAAAACAAATATGTCCTTGTCATCGATAACAAGATAACCGGTACGATTACCGGTATTTTACCCAACAAATATGCTCCCTCACAGATTGAGGTGGACGGCACGGTTTATGATCTTGATAAAGCATTTAACATCAGCAAGCTGGCAGGGACCGGCTCCTTCAACCTGGAGGATGAAGTAACACTGCTGTTGGGGTATGACAATAAGGTTGTAGATATGCAGGAAGCCCTATACTCCGATAATTCCAGCTTTGCATTTGTCAAGAACTATACAAGTGTCACTTCAAATGATGCATCAAGCTATGGTGTGAAGCTCCATACCGTAAAGCTGCTGATGTCCAACGGCTCTGTCAATACCTTTGACACAAATACAGACCCGTCATCTCTGAAAGGTAAACTGGTTATATATACGAAGCTTTCCGATGGATCGGTTTCACTCACTGCTCTGAATTACTCCACTCCGGGCGAGGTTAATATCAAAAAGGACAGCCGAAAGATATTATCCAACTACAACAACTATAGCAATGATATTGCGGGAAATGTGAAAATCTTTAACTATTTATCCAATGATGATGAGGTGGACGCACAGGCGCAGATTCTGAGCTGGTCTGATTTGCCCTCCGGAGTCCTGCAATCCGGCAAGGTTCTGTTCATGAACACGACAGGCAGCTTTGATGATGTCAATCTGATTCTCTTGAATAATGTTACTGCGAAGGACTACAAACTGGGTGTGGTCAAAACGTATAGAAATCTATCCACACCGGAAAAACCATCCTACAGCTTTACCATAACGATAGACGGCAGGGATTATTCCTATACCGCTCCCTCCAATGATTATGGAATCAGTGCAGGCTCCGTTGTGAAGGTCATCCTCTCGGGAAACTCCATCAGCAACATTCTTGAGATCAAATACCCCGATACCCAGTCCACCATGATCCAAGCGGTTGACAGCGGAAGAATCCGGGCGAACAGCAGAACCTATGACTTTGCGGCCAGCAAGATGATTTATCTGGTAGACAGTTCAGGAAGCGTGAAGCCGATAGAAACCTCTCAGTTAAGAACAGATACGCTTTACGGGCAGGTAGCAATCTATACCGATATTGATGCGGCCTCAGGCGGTCAGGCTGAATTGGTTGTAGTAAGAAGCAACTAAATACGGGGAGCAAACCCGTTTCATACCGGAATTGTGGTATGGAATAAAACAGTATCGGTCAATGATCGGTACTGTTTTTTCATTGAATTGGGATATAACTTCTGATATAGTACTAACATAATATATTTTTATTAAAATGAGCCGGACACGTTAAAGGTGATTTTTGAGGGAAAATGAGACCATATACCGGCCTATGTCATCAGCATCAGAAATCATCGGAAGGGGATGAGAGATATCAAAGCACCGATCATTATTGCACACAGGGGTGCTTCCAGACAGGCACCCGAAAACACCATGGCAGCTTTCAAAAGGGCTTTGGAGCTTGGAGCCGGAGGAATTGAACTGGATGTGCATCTCAGCTCGGATGGACGCCTGGTGGTCACCCACGATGAACAGGTGGATAGAACCAGCAATGGAAAGGGACTGGTCCGGGACAAAACTTTCGCGGAATTGCGATCTCTTGATTTTGGCTCTTGGTTTTCCGATGAATTTAGAGGTGAGAAGATACCGGAACTGGCTGAGGTACTGCAATTGATCAGTAATTGGGACGGACTGCTGAATATTGAAATAAAAAACGGACCGATTTTCTATCCGGGCATCGAAAAGGCTGTCTCAGAGGAGATCAAAAGATTTCGGTTGGCTCATCGCACCATTGTTTCATCCTTCAACCATTACAGCCTTGTGGAAATCCGCAGGCTGAATCCTGAAATAAAAACAGCTCCGCTCTATATGGCCGGACTCTTCGAACCGTGGGCATATGCACAGAAGATGGGTGCTTGTACAATTCATCCTCTTTTCTACAATATAGTTCCTGAAGTCATGAAGGGCTGTAAGCTCAACAATATTATGGTAAACCCGTTTACAGTAGATCAACCGGAGCACATAAAAGCAATGGCATCAGCGGGAGTGGACGGAATCATTACCAATGTCCCGGATACCGCTCTTACAATTATCAATGAAATGGGGGACTGAATATGAAGCTGGATTACAGAAAGACGTTACTTATCGGATTAGGCTTTTTTACCGTCAGTATCGTATGGGGCTTGTACAATGTGGCAGTACCGCTGTATTTGGGTGATTTGGGATTATCGGGTATCGCGGTAGGATCGGTGATGACCATCGACAACATCTTTGCCATCATATTTCTGCCCATTTTTGGCGCACTAAGCGACAGGACAAATAACCGGTATGGAAGAAGGATGCCCTATCTTCTGATAGGAATACCATTGTCCGCAATAGCGTTCATACTTATCCCTGTAATGAGGCACAGCCTGCTGACAATTATGATCACAGTCATAGCAATGAATTTCTTTATGAGTATATACAGAGCACCTACGGTTGCGTTAATGCCGGATTTTACACCGAGACCTTTACGCAGTAAGGCCAATGGAGTGATTAATTTCATCGGCGGGGTCGGATCCGTCATTGCTTTCTTAATTGGAGGCTTTCTGTTTGACACCAATGAATTCTTACCGTTTGCAGTGGGCTCTTTGATAATGATTGTCACCATCATCATCATGTATTTGCTGATTCATGAGCCGAAGGAGATCGTTGACGACAAGCCCGCAGCTGAAGAAGGAAAAACATCAACGGAGGAAAAAGGAAAAGGACTGAGCCTGATATTTTTGCTACTTGCCATATTCTTCTGGTTTACCAGCTTTAACGCAGTTGAAACCTTCTTCTCTACCTACGGAGTAAACGTACTGAATATCCAGAAGGGGCAAGCTTCCTTTATGCTGGCAATTTTCTCGGCAATGCTGGTTGTATTCGCTATCCCGTCGGGATTTCTGGCAACTAAAATCGGGAGAAAGAAAACCATACTCATTGGTATTACCGTACTGTTTCTCACATTCCTGAGCATCAATTTCATACCCAAAACAAACATAATTCCGATGTATGCATTACTTGCAATCGGCGGTATCAGCTGGGCGCTGATCAATATTAATTCATATCCCATGGTGGTTGAAATGACCTCAAATAAGGGGATTGGAAAATACACAGGGTTTTATTATTTCTTCTCCATGCTGGCAGCAATAATCAGCCCAATTCTATTCGGCTTTATCAAAGACCGGCTCGGCGACCAGTTTCTGTTTGTGTATTCAAGCATTTCCATGGTGCTGGCCTTCTTCTTCATGATGCTGGTTCAGCATGGAGAGGCCAAGCCGGAATCGAAATCGGCATTTGAGGGAATTGAGCATATGGAATAGTATTATATTAATGAATTCTGCATTCGAGGATTCTTTTTAGGGGAAATCTTTTGTCATGCTTGATTGGAATGAATTTGAGACAAAATGCAGTAGCTGCATGAAATGCGATCTTGGCAGAACAAGGACGAATATCGTCATAGAAAGGGGCTCCAGAACAGCGACCTTAATGTTTATCGGTGAAGGACCCGGCGAACAGGAGGACAGGCAGGGGAAGCCCTTTGTCGGGGCAGCGGGGCAGCTGCTTGATCAGCTGCTTTCCGCGCTGATGTTTGATGAAGACGAGTACTATGTCTGTAATGTGGTAAAATGCCGGCCGCCTCATAACAGGGTGCCGACAGACGGCGAGGCAGAGAGCTGCCTGCAGTGGCTCAGAAACCAGACCGCTTTGGTCAGACCGAAGATTATAGTATGTCTCGGTGCTACCGCTATGAAATATATTATTGACAGGAATGCAAAAATCACACAGATCCGGGGACAGTGGATAGAGCGCAAAGGCTTTTGGATCATGCCAACCTTTCATCCGGCGGCGCTGTTGAGAGATTCATCGAAAAAAGCGCTGCTTTTTGCGGATATGAAAAGTGTTCGGCAAAAGCTGGATGAGATTTCTGAAAAGAACCCGCAATGATTTACAGTGAGGGAAATATCCCACATCCATTACTGTACTGTTCCTGATTGCATGGATGATAACTACAGGAGTAATGATGACAAAGCAAAAGAAGCTTTCTGAATTATATAAACAATATGAATGTGAATTTACCGGTAATGAATTTGTATTCGGCTGTGGCTGCGATGAGCCGGAGCTGCTGCTGATAGGTGAAGCCCCTGGACGTGAGGAAGTAAAGCTTTCACGTCCTTTTTCCGGTGCCGCCGGTAAATACCTCGATGAATTCCTTGAGCTCGCGGGTATTAAACGGGATGCTATTTATATTACCAATGCAATCAAATACAGGCTGTCCAGGGAAAATCCCAAGACCGGAAGACTTTCAAACCGTCCGGCTGCCAGAGATGAAATCATATCAAGCAGACAATATCTTGTGAAGGAAATTGAGTTGATTTCTCCGAGAATGATTGTAACTCTTGGCAACGTACCCCTTCGGGCGGTTACAGGCGAGTTTTCACTGAATATCGGCGACAGGCATGGGGAAGCTACTCTTGAAAAAATCGGTGAAAGGGAATACAGGCTATTTCCACTGTATCATCCGGCCAGCGTTATTTATAACAGAAGCCTGAAACAAACCTGCGAAGATGATGTCCTGAAGCTGCGGGATCTGATGAGAGCGTAGCAGGGGCTTTCACACCTGCTGACCGGATCTGGTTAATTCTGCTCTGAAATTAGTGTTTGTAGCTGTTGACAGTACGTCGCGCTGCAGTGTCGGCTTTTGACCCCAAATAGCCCCGCAAACGATAGAACATTTTCTTCAGCACATCAAAATCGATGAAAAGTAATGCGAGTCCAATAATGACAGACCGATACCGGTATATGGTATCAGAAACATTTTCCACCACAAGTGCATTAATTATTACATAGGATGCAAGGAAAGCCAGAATTCCGATTAAGCTGCTTTCTTTCTGTTTTATAGCAGAATAGATTCCAGGCAGCATCAGGAACAGGCAGATATACCATGCGGTAATGTCCAGACTGACAATGACTTCCAATAGGTTATTGCTTTGGACATAGCCAAAATGAATATTTCCTGGATAGGGCAGCAGAAGATAGTTGATAACGGACAGAAGGATATTTCTGTCTGAAGCAATCGTTCCGATGGTTGATATTCTTCCATTCATGGTATCCATAAAGCTGCTGCTGCTTGCCTCATGGAAAGTGATGGCATGATAATCACTCATAAGAGGATTTACTGTAACAAAGAAAATGATGATTGAGCTCACAAAAGCTATAGCAGCAAAGACAATGCATAACCTGGAACGGTTTTTTTTATAGAGCAGGAGTTGGCTTAAGATGATTCCAAAAGCGAGGGGTACAAATATATAAATCCGTATCAGTGTGCCTAACCATATCAAAAAGCATACCAAAAGGATGGAAACAAGATTGTTGAACACACTGCGTTTTCTTTCAACGATATCGATACAAATGAGCTGGACGTGATACCAGCAAAGGAAACACAAAAACATGATCAAGGCTTCCTTTCGGGAATCCGAGGTCCAGAGAATCAGGTTCGG
>JAEZLF010000088.1 GCA_023435925.1 Bacillota bacterium | reverse complement strand
CCGTTAGTGTGTTCGCAATCCGAAATTTTAAGTTTCTTGGCCTTGCGTTGGGAAGGAACGGAAATGGCATTTTTGTCAGAGTTCATTCAAAGTCATTGAAGAAGTTTAAATCAAAGCTGAAAGCACTATCTTCCCGTAGAAGCGTTCAGAGTATCAAGCCAAGTCTCGAGAAAATCAAAGTATATGCAAGGGGATGGCTTAACTATTACGGGATAGCAACTATGAAGAATAGTATAGAGGAAATCAACGGATGGCTTTATCACAGAATACGTATGTGCATATGGAAACAATGGAAGAAACCCAAGACGAAGGTACGAAATTTAATAAAAATGGGAGTACCAAAAGAGTTAGCATGGCAAGCTGGCAACAGCCGTCGAGGTTACTGGTTTACAACACAAACAGTTGCTGTAAATATGGCAATGACAAAAAAAGACTGATACGCAGTGGCTTCTATGACTTAGCTATAGCATATCAGTCAGTGCACGTCAACTATTGAAAGCGCCGTATACCGAACGGTAAGTACGGTGCTGTGAGAGGACGGCGGTTAGCCACCGCCTTCTACTCGATTGAGCTAATTATTCACGAACTTCCATGCCGTCTAGTAGAAACTACTTATTGACTTATACTGGATTATAATTAAATTATAATATTATGGACAATGTTGTTGATATTGTTATCAATAAGGAGTGAACAGCATGTTTGATGTTAATGAGTTGTTAGAAGAGGCTATTAGAGAAACGGATAACCTTAATGAAGGTGAAGTATTTCTTGTTAAGGATCTGTTCAAAGGCTATGTATGGAATTAAATACCAAGAAAGGATTGACTTTTGCTTGGAACATTATTTCTTAACCATGTGAGCAAAATGAATGGCCAACTAATAGCAATTGAAAAGACTTCATCAAATCAACAGAGATATAAAAAGGTTTGTAGGTTAAATCAGCAAATGTAAGGAGGGGGTGTTTTGTCATTAATGTGTGGTTTGTTTGGACATAAGTGGAGAAATGGTACCTGTATTCGCTGTAGTTAAACACAGTCTGAATATGATGAAAAATCTCAAAAAGAGCAAAAAAACAAATGAAGATATTTTACCGACTGGTAATATAAAATCGTGGAGTTTTTGGCCCGACATCCGGGTTCCGTAATGACTTACGACGTGATAATGCAGTATGTTTGGGGTCCGTACCTCCCATGTGACAACAAGATATTAAGAGTCAATATGGCTAACATTCGCCGTAAGCTTGAAATAAATCCTGCAGTGCCTAAATATATTCTAACAGAAATTGGAGTTGGTTACCGTATGGCAGAAGATGGAGACTTGTAGCGTATTTTGCAAGCAAAACATATTTGGAAGAAGGTAAGGTATTTCTGATGATTTTTAAAAAACAATCGCCGGTTCGTCTGATCGCATTAGGTTTTGCTGCCGTGATACTATTGGGAGCCTTAGTGCTTATGCTACCAATATCCGTCAACAATGGTGTTACGGTAACATTTGTCGATGCGTTATTTACTTCAACCAGTGCAGTATGTGTGACAGGACTGATAGTAGTTGATACAGCAGATACTTTTACTGTATTTGGCAGAACAATAGTAGCACTTTTAATCCAGATTGGAGGTCTGGGTGTAACCTGTGTGGGTGTATCCTTTATCCTGGCAGCAGGAAAACGAATAGGGTTGAAAGAACGGCTTTTAATTAAGGAGTCATGGAACATCGACTCATTTAAAGGAGTCGTAAAACTGCTGAAGGATGTGCTGCTGCTGACCTTGATTTTCGAGAGCGTTGGAGCAGTACTGAGTTTTATCGTATTCTCTAAAGACTATCCACCATTGACTGCTTTGGGAATAAGTTTGTTCCATTCGGTTGCGGCATTTAACAACTCTGGGTTTGATATACTTGGAGGGTTGAGAAACCTCATCCCCTATCAAAGTGATGTAATGCTTAACCTTGTTACATGTGGATTGATTATATTTGGCGGCCTTGGTTTTCTGGTTATACTCGATATTATAAAAAACCGCAGTTTTAAGAAACTTACGCTTCATTCCAAGGTTGTCATCACAATGACTGTATTTTTGTTAGCGGCAGGTACACTGCTGTTGAAGGCAACAGAAGATATTACATGGCTTGGGGCATTCTTTCACAGTACTTCAGCTCGTACTGCAGGATTTAGTACATATCCTTTAGGTACTTTTTCCAATGCATCATTGTTTGTATTGACGGTGTTGATGTTTATAGGTGCCTCTCCAGGTTCTACCGGCGGTGGTATAAAAACTACAACGTTTTTTGCGTTGATACAGGCTATAAAAAGTGTTGCAACAAATAAACCCTGTACTGCCTTTAAACGAAAGATCCCGACAGAAGTCATCAGTAAGGCCTTTATTGTTACACTGCTTTCTGCATTTGTTGTATGCATAGGAACATTTTTACTATGTATTCTAGAACCTGATTGTACTTTTATACAATTACTGTTTGAGGTAACATCCGCATTTGGTACTGTTGGATTATCCACTGGCATAACGCCTCATCTTTCGGATGCAAGTAAGTTAATACTTACTCTTACAATGTATATCGGCAGACTGGGTGCACTTGCCATTGTTACCTTGTGGGCATTCAAACCCACTCCACCGCTGGTAAGATACTCGGAAGAAAATATTACGATTGGATAAGGAGTGAATATATTATGGTAAAGAATAAAAAACGTGAATCCTTTGGTGTTATCGGCCTGGGCAGATTTGGGCTCGCTCTTGCCAAAGCCCTCGCTAAGGAGGGGAAAGATGTCATCGCGATAGACAGTGATGAGAACAAGATAAAGGAGGTGCGCAATGATACTGAGTACGCTTATGTAGTGAGTGAACTCACTAAGGCAGCCCTGCAGGAGACGGGCATCCAGAATTGCGATGCTGTAATCGTTTGCATCGGTGAGAAAATTGACACAAGTATACTTACTACTCTAAATGTAGTCAGTCTCGGTGTTCCAAAAGTCATCGCGAAAGCTAATACCTATGAGCATGGGTTAATACTTGAAAAACTGGGAGCAGAAGTAGTATATCCCGAGCATGACATGGCGGTGCGCCTGGCAAAGCGCTTGCTTACCAACAATGTACTGGATTATATAATGCTTAGTGATGACATCGAAATATCTGAGCTAACACTTACGGATAAGCTAATAGGTGAAAGTGTGGCCGACATAAATATTCGTAAAAAGCTTGGACTCAATATCATTGCTATTATGCATAACGGGAAAACTATTACAAATATTGGGCCTGAGTATAAATTTGAAAAAGGGGATGTCATGGTGGTAATCGGCAATCGGAAGAACATTGAACAATTTGAAGATTATCTTCTGAAATGACAAGAGAGAATCTATGATATATCTATTTTTAATTGTTGAAGAGGCTTCTGATACTAAAGATGTTCTTCCCCTATGATACTAGTATGAGATGCTTATTGTTATAGTTCTGAGACATTTGATATGTTTCCATATGCCGCAAAGCGCTAAAAAACGGTTGATATGTTCCCGCGAACGGGGATTTTTTAAAAAATAACCAAAAAACCCATTGACATGTTCCCACGTACAGATGCTATAAAAAATTGTCCACAGACATCAATTCCATCAACTCGACCCACGTTGAGTGCGTGGTATTGATAACACGCAACATGTAGCGAATTTAGATATTGCAAACACAATATATTGCGATTTTACGCATTTGAGAACTAAATATTGCCTACTTATCATTGGCGATAAAACGTGATATAATTAGGCTATAATAAGGCGGGAGGTGAGCTTGTGGATTCAAAAATATGGTATATCCCTGCAAAGAATGACCGTTTGGAAAAGAAAGTCGGAATATATTGCAGGGTCAGTACAAACGAAAAGGAACAATTATATAGCCTTGCGGCACAGATTTCCGCTTTGACAAGGGCGGTTGCGAATGTCAGTCAATGGAGACTGGCAGATGTTTTTATCGATATTGCATCAGCGAAGGGGGAAATTCCAAGACGTGAATTTGAACGACTGCTTCGAGAATGTGAAGCTCACAATATCTCCGTTGTCCTCACAAAAAGTATCAGCAGATTTGGTCGGGATACTGTAGAGACTTTATCAGCACTCAACAGGCTGAAGGCGGCAGGGGTCAGAATCATATTTGAAGAAGAAAATCTGGATACCGATGAAGTCGATAGCAGTCTTATGATTTCGGTAATGGAATCCTTCGCCCAGGCTGAAAATGAAAGCCGAAGCGAAAACATCCGAATGGGGCTTGCCATGAGAGCTGCAAATGGTACATCCGGACTTTACAAACGAAAGCTGTACGGTTACACAAAGAATAAAGATGGGGAGCTTGTAATTGACAATGAACAGGCTAAGGTTGTGCGGGATGTTTTCAGATGGTATCTGGATGGCGCTAGTGTGCTTGGTATCATAAAGAAACTATCAGATGCAGGTATTCCTTCCCCTACCGGTAAAGATACATGGAATAAACGCTCTATAGAGAAGATGCTTGAAAATGAGAAATACACAGGTACAGTTTCGCTTTTGGATTCCGCAACACAGCAATATGAATTTCAGATGAAAGAATGTCATCCGCCTATTATAACGGAGAGTGAGTTCAGAGCGGTACAGGAAGAAAAGAAAAAGCGAAGCAATATTATTATAAATGATGATGGTACTCATCGTAGCAGTAAAAAATACAGTTCGAAGAAGAAATAAAATATCTTAAGTTGTAGAGGGACTCATAATGCAAGAATACAAAGATTTATTGGTTAGATTTGTAGACCTGAACAGAGAAATTTTAGGTAAGAAGCTTGTGGGAGTTTACCTGCATGGCTCTTCTGTGATGGATTGTTTTAATCCTAAGGAGAGCGATTTGGATCTGTTGATCGTTGTGAATGATGTAATTTCGGATGATATAAAGATGAAATATATGGATATGATGGTGCGCCTGAACGAAGAAGCCCCGGCAAAGGGAATTGAACTTAGTATTGTAAATAAACGCGTTTGTAATCCGTTTGTTTATCCTACTCCCTTTGATCTTCATTTTTCAATTTCGCATCTTGACTGGTATAAAAACAATCCTGAGGACTATGTTCAGAAAATGAAAGGTACAGACAAGGATCTAGCCGCTCATTTCACAATTATCAATCATAGAGGTAAGGTATTATATGGTCAGGAAATAAAAGAGGTATTCGGTGAGGTAAGCAAGCAGGACTATTTTGATAGTATCTGGTTTGATATAGAGGGCGCGCAGGAAGATATTCTGGATAATACAATGTACATTACATTAAACCTTGCGAGAGTACTTGCGTACCAAAAAGATAATTTCATTCTATCTAAAAAAGAAGGCGGTGAGTGGGGCCTTTCCAATTTGCCGGAGAAGTATCACCCCCTCATCATCTCTGCACTTAAGGAATACGCAAGCGTAAACCCATCTCGGTACAATATGGAACTGGCTGCTGAATATGCAACATATATGCTGAGAGAAATACAAAATTGTATGAATATATGAAATAGCCTACTTAGGCGAAGCGATAGAATAGATATTAAGAATAGGATTGACTAATTAAAAAGCCTTTAAAATCAAGCGTTTCAGCTGATTAGGGACATGTTTCCCCAATAACCTAAGTATCACACGTTGAGACGGTAGCATTGATAACAAGGGTAAAAGAGTGAGTGTGTCGAAAAGCCCTACAAATCAAGGCTTTTCACACATATGGTTATGAAGTCCACCATCCGAAAATGTGATTTTTTCGCTTCGCGGAAACAAGTCCATAAGGGCCGTTTTAGATAGTTAAGTGGTCAGGTTAGATGTCATAGCCCCGCGAGTGTACAGGTTAGATGTCGGGCTTCGAGAGTGGACGATTTAGATGTTTTTTTGGAATTTTTTGAGGTTGTGTGGTCGGGTTGGATGTATTACAAAATAGGCTAATCATCATTCCTGATATCAATGGTGAACGTCAAAAATCTGCCCGGAAATCTACTGTAAACTTACTTTTGCTATTTCGGGTCAATAGGTGTGACTTAGTGCGGACTTTCACTGTTATTTTGAGATTGAGACTGAACTTTCGCTGTCATTCGAGAACTATAACCTGAGTTTCGATGTCAGGAAGAAAACCATAAATTGATACAATGAAAGCGCGGTGATAACTTGGCAGAATATGATTTAAACAATGTGCTTAAAGAATGCAAAAAATACGCATCCGTTGGATACGAAATTGCATCTTCACAATATAAAAATTTGAATAACACGCTTTCCAATGCGGCAGAAACGATTAACGGTACGCTTATGGATTTCAACAGCTCGCCGTGTTACGTTTCCAGTGCTACGGATTTGCTATCGCAGCAGCTGGTAGAAATAAAGACTGCATTCAATAACCTGTCATTTGCCTTTAAGGAGGATCTTGAAAATTTAAGAGAAAACCTGTCCAAGTTCTCAATAACATTATTTGGACGTACCATGGCCGGCAAATCTACACTGATGGAGATTCTAACAGAGGGTGACGGTGAATCAATAGGTCACGGTGCCCAGAGAACAACAAGAGACATAAGAAAGTATGAATGGAATGGCCTCGAAATTACAGATGTACCCGGCATAGGAGCTTTCGAGGGTGAAGATGATGAGCAGATTGCTTTTGAAGCTGCCAAGACAGCAGACCTTATACTGTTTCTGATCACAGACGATGCACCACAGGCATCAGAGGCAGAATGCTTTGGAAGAATCGTGAATCTTGGAAAACCTGTAATCTGTATTATGAATATCAAAGTGTCTGCTTCCGAAGGAAAAAACGTCAAGCTTCTGATCCGCGATATTGAGAAACGCTTTGATATGAATCGTTTAAACGATATTAGAAAGCAGTTTTTATCATATTCCAAACAGCTCGGACAGGATTGGGGCTATGTTCCTTTCGTATATGTACACCTCAAATCCGCATTCATGGCACAGAATACTGAAGATTCGCAGCTTGCAGAAACGCTGTACCGGGCAAGCCGTATAGATTATCTGAAAGCCAAAATAGTTGAGCAGGTACGTGACAAGGGCAACTTCTATAGAATAAAAACTTTTATTGATATTATTTCCAACCCTATGCTGAGTTCTATGGAACGCTTGCTTAACCAGAGCTTGTTGAATAGTGCCCAGGGCCGGATTGTTTTATCAAAGAAGCGTCAGCTGGTTGTGTGGAAGGACAATTATGCAGTTTCCGGCAAAAAGAGGATTCACTCCCTTATTGTGAATATCAAAAGCCAGCTGAATGGTGAAATAGCATCATTTGCAGAGGAGCATTATGCTGACAAGAACGCAGACAAAGCATGGAACAAGCTGCTAAAAGACCGACAGATACAGCGCGAGTGCCAGGATGTCCTTGCCCGGCTTGAGAGCGAGTGCAACGATAAAATCAAAGAAGTCTCACGAGAGATTACGCAGGAGCTTAATTTCACAGCCTCATTTGCTGGCGATAGATCTTTGCGTATGAATCAGATAATTGATGGAAAACGCGTGTGGGACTGGTCAGCCACTATCGTTGGAGGAGGTCTGTCCATTGCTGCAATCATTACTGGGGCTTGCGGTGCGAGTATCGCAGGACCACTGGGCTGGGCAGCGCTTGCTGTGGGTGCTATAGGAGTGGCCGTTTCATTTATCTTCAAAAGCAGAGATAAAAAAGAGCAGGAGGCCCGTATGCGTCTTGAAAGCAGTCTGCGAAAAAATGTGGATTCAGTTTGTGAATCATTGGAGAAGCAGATGCTTAAGAATTTCACTTCACTTATTGATGTCCGCATAGAGAGCCTATTAAAAGAGCTTGACCGTATGAATGCGGTAGTTTTTAAACTTGCTGACACCCAGAAGGATCTTGCTTGGAACCTGGATAACCATCTGCTGGAGTTAAATTCTCAGATAGTCACAGAAGCAATAAAACTTATCGGAGCAGAAGGCCTAGAATACCATATACAGGAAGTGGCAAGAGTTCCGGGTAATGCCGTGATGTTTATGCTCAACGACGGAACATTCTTCCCAGAGGAGCAGAAAAAATTGCTTCATAAACTCATGTCGGAGAGCATCGGATTCGTTTATTACTCTGATAGCAAACGGGTACTGATTTCACGCGTGCTTGGAAAAACAATAGAACGAGACAAAATAGACATTGAAGATAAAATCGGAGTTGCGCATATCCCGCTGGAGGGAGCGACTCCATACATACGCACCAGAGTGCGCATGGCACAACAATTTACAAAAATCGCAATAATAGAATAGAGAGGCGGATAATATGTTAAAGATAGCGGAGTATGCACAGAAGGTGGCCGACTTAAAGAACAGAGCAATCGAGGCTTTTGATTCTGCCGGCCTGGAATTTTCCATCAGAGAGAATAAATCATCTGGAAGCATTAAGCTCGTGTTTGCCGGGCAGTATAGCGCCGGTAAATCATCCATTGTGAAAATGCTTACGGGAAGAAAGGATATAGCAATTGGAGCGGGAATAACGACCCAGAAGGCTCACACTTACGACTGGAATGGTATTGAAGTCGTAGATACACCGGGCATACATACCGAGCAGCGGCCGGACCATGACGAGATATCGTATAGCGCTATATCTTCTGCGGACATGCTTGTGTTCGTGGTTACAAATGAGCTTTTTGATTCTCACCTTGCTGAACACTTTAGAAAGCTGGCAATTGACAAGGATAAAGCCGGAGAAATGATTCTTGTAGTAAACAAGATGGAAAGGGCGTCTGATGGCAACATACCATCACAGCAGGAGATAATCCGTGAGGATTTGCGTAAAGTTCTGACTCCTTATACTCCGGAGCAACTGAACCTTTGCTTCCTTGATGCGGAATCTTATCTTGACAGCATTGAAGAGAGAGACGAAGATCCGGAAGTTGCTGATGAATTATACGAGCGCAGCGGATATTCAGAGTTTGTGGATACACTGAATCATTTTGTAGATGAAAAAAGCATCACCTCCAAGCTGACTACGGATTTATATCTTCTCGAAGACGCTCTGGAAAAAGCCGTGCATGCACTCGAACCTAAATCAAGCGATACAGATATCGATGCCCTTGAAGAGAATTATATGCAGCAGAGGCACGTGCTGTTCACTTCGAGAAACCAGATTCAGCAGGAAGTAAAGGATGTCTTTACATCTGCAGCAGCTGAAATCAGAAGCATCGGATTGGACGCAGCGAATCTTTTAGTTGATGGTTGCAAACAAGATGAGGTTGAGGAAGAACTTGGCAAGGCAGTAAAACGTGCTGATGATATAACACAGAGATGTCAACAGGACGCTATTCAGTTAATTGAAACCCGGCTTACGGAAATGGGTAAGGCGCTGGACCTTATCGAAGACTCCGAATTCACGCAGCAACTGAAAACAAGACTCAACGTGAAGTTTGATTTTCTTCCGGAAAATGTGCAGAAGCTGTTGGGAGGTGCTGGACCGGGATTTCAGAAGGCTGGACAGGAGGTTGTTAATAAAGCGTATAAAGCTGGCGTACAGGGAGGCATGAAGCTTTCAAATTTCTCTGGTAGTACGGTCCATGAAATTGTGCTTAAGGCCGGCCATGCTGTAGGATATAAATTTAAACCATGGCAGGCTATTAAGATTACAAAGGGAGTCGCCATTGGTGGGAAAGTTCTTGGTGTACTTGGCGTTGGATTCTCTGTGTTTATGCAGATAAAATCCGATCACGATGCAGATAAGCTCAGCGAGGCTTTAAAGAATAATCGACAGAATATAAGGAGTCAGTTTAATGTGGCCGCTAATGAGCTTGAAGATTATGGACGTGCTTTCATACAGAGTAACGTTGTTAATGCCTTGGCTCCGTCGCTTGCAGACGTTGATAGAAGCATCCGTGAAATCCGTGAATCGAGGAATAGCAGAAGTGTTACCTGCAGGAATATGGAACAGCTCCAGGGAGAGTGCCAGCGACTCATTCAAGATATACATAGGGCCAACTGAAAAACCGATCAAACCGAAATCCAGCTAATAGAATGCTGGTGAAACAGTAAAAATCGCCGCCTGAAAAGCAGGCGCAAAAGTGCCCGCAGGCAGTGGGAAATGTTCATGGCAAACACCTGTAAGGCTGCTTCGGTTTCGGCCGTTTCTTTCAAATATGCCTCAAATCCCGCCTAAAACGGCGCTTGGCGATGCCGTTATGTCCTTCAACCATGTTGTGGTCGCAATTATCACGGTAGGCCTGATGCCGGTCAGCGTCCAGTTCAGATTCCTTTGGGCGCCCAAGCCGCGGGCCGGCTCATTTCAAAAAGCACCCTACGGTAAATTCTTGATATGCTCCCCTTAAAGTAGACAGTGGAAAAAACAAAACCACTGAAACAGAGAGGGGAGTATTATTGTGTCAGGAAAGCCGAAGATTCCGCCGGAGGAGAAAATAGCTGCAGTGGAAGCATATC
>JAEZLF010000313.1 GCA_023435925.1 Bacillota bacterium | reverse complement strand
CAAGGCAAAAAGGAAATTAAGCCGCTTCCTGCTACCTATGTGGAAGAGGATAGCGAGGCAACGAGCCTGGAGATAGAGCTTTATGATGACCTACTTCAGATGAATTTGGTACTGACATATACCCTTTATGAGAATTTGCCGGTTATAACAAGAAGTGCAAAATATATTTATATGGGACCCGATTCCGTAACATTAAATAGAGCAATGAGTGCTAGCATAGATTTGCCTGACATGGATTACGAGATGATACATTTGTCCGGTGCCTGGGCTAGAGAACGATATGTAAAGAACAGAAGGCTAGAACATGGTATTCAATCCGTCCATAGTATGCGTGGTGCAAGCAGTCTGGAGCATAATCCGTTCCTCGCACTGAAGAGGCCTCATACAACGGAAAAAGTAGGCGAAGTGTACGGATTTAGTCTTGTATATAGTGGAAGCTTTCTGGCACAGGTAGAGGTATGTACCCATGATATGACAAGGGTAATGCTTGGAATTCATCCGGATACCTTTGAATGGTTAATGAATCCAGGGGATGAATTCCAGACACCGGAGTTGGTTATGGTTTATTCCGATCAGGGCTTAAATGGAATGAGCCAGACCTATCATAAGCTATATCGTACCCGATTGGTTCGAGGTGTTTGGAGGGATTTGGTTAGACCGGTTCTTTTGAATAATTGGGAAGCCACCTATATGGACTTTGATGAAGAAGCAATTTTGAAAATAGCTTCAAAGGCAAAAAGTGTCGGAGTAGAATTATTCGTATTAGATGATGGTTGGTTCGGTACAAGAAATGACGATACACAGGGATTAGGAGATTGGTATGCTAACCTTGAAAAGCTGCCGAACGGAATTAGTGGATTATCCAATAAAATAGATGCCCTGGGTATGAAATTCGGTCTTTGGATTGAACCGGAGATGACGAATAAAAACAGCGAATTGTACCTAGCTCACCCGGATTGGATTCTGTCGACACCCGGGCGGTTTGAAAGTCATAGCCGCCAACAGCATGTCCTAGATTTTTCAAGAAAAGAGGTTGTTGATTATATTCACGCAATGATTTCGAAGATCATACGGGAATCCAAGATCTCGTATATAAAATGGGATATGAATCGCTATATAACAGAGTGCTATTCCAGAACAGCTTCAGCAGCTGAGCAGGGAATGGTAATGCATCGATATATTCTTGGAGTTTATGACCTATATACCAGACTTACCACAGAGTTTCCTGAGGTATTATTTGAATCCTGCTCCAGCGGTGGTGGTCGTTTTGATCCGGGAATGTTGTATTTCTCACCTCAGGTATGGTGCAGTGATGATACGGATGCGTATGAGCGCTTGAAGATACAGTACGGTACCAGCTATGTATATCCGATTTCAACCATCGGAGCACATATATCGGCGGTACCAAATCATCAGCTTGACAGAATTACACCATTACAGACAAGAGGAAATGTAGCGTTCTTTGGCGCATTTGGGTATGAGCTTGATTTAAACAAGCTTAGTGAAACAGAGCTTCTTACGGTGAAGGAGCAGATTAGCTATTTCAAGAAAAATCGTGCACTACTGCAGCAAGGGGTATTCTATCGTCTGAAAAGTCCCTTTGAAGGAAACGACACGACTTGGATTGTGGTATCAGAGGATCGTTCCCAGGCAATTGCCGGTTATTATCAAGGACTAAATAGAGTGAATGCAAGTAGGATACGCTTCAAAGTAGCTGGTCTTGACCCGGATGCATTATATGAGGTTACAAGCTTTGGGCGAACCAGCCAGTCTTACGGGGATGAACTGATGAACATAGGCTTACAGATAGATCGAAAGGATCTGAGCCTTGTAGGTGGAGATTTTGCATCCGTTTTGTTTGATATTCGAAAATTGTGTTAATATTTCATAGGAATCCAGTAGAAAGGTCTGTCACTTATTTGCGGCAGGCCTTTTGTTGTAATGAATTGCTGTCCACAGCAGTCTACTATGCGTATATCTGTAACTTAGGTAAGGAGCCGGATGGAAAGTTAACCATTGTGGAGGGCTGTCTACTAAAATGGGAGGCTATGCTATTGTCCCATAGTGGAAATATATGTTAGAATATCAATAGTTTGATACTATGAAATGGAGGTATGGGGGCTGGATAAAATCATTCACTGTAAAATACATCTTAATTGCATCGCAGTGCCGCTAACCCATGTTTCGGTACTATTTATTCCAGACAATAATAATGATAACTCTACTGAAGTACATCTTATTCATACCGGTTGGGGAAGTGATTGATTGGGAAAAAGCACGAATGTGGTTTTCTTAAGTATGGACCAATGCTTTAGAGAAATTGAGTAAATTAGTTAGTGAAGATTTGGGTATTGATATTTTATAAAGTTTAATTAATATTGTGTAAAAACCTGGAATGAGAAAAAAGTGACAGATTGGCCTGTATCAATCCTGATAAAGCTCTTTTTATTAGTAATATCGGGATGGTTCTAAGCGTATTCTAGCTATTCGTGTTGCGACTCGTCGAAAAATATGGTATATTTATACTATTAATGGAAGAAAGGCATGAATAAGGAGATGAACATAATAAAAGAGCTGAGCAGGAACCCCTATCTGATCATGGCATTCCTTGGGGGAATCGCTTGTCTTATGACACAGTATTATAACTTCACACAGGAGGGTTACTCCTTAAAAAAGCGACTTCAAATAGTATGCTTAACCTTTATCTGCATTATAACTGGAGTAGTTTTCTCAATACTGGGCTTCTGGCTGTTTACAGGTATATTAGAACTCCCTCCGAGCGAATGGTTAGAACATATTGGTTTGACAGCATATCCCGGTATGATAGCTGCATGGCTGTCATTATGTCTGGGTAGCCTGATACTTGGGATGAATATTGCCAAGGTCAGCTCTATTGCAGCACCTTGCATTGTCATATTTTTTGTGTTTGGGAGAGTCGGATGTTCCTTGGCTGGTTGCTGTTATGGAAGACCTACGCATTTCATACTTTTGGGACATGAATATAATTCATATCCGACGGCACAATTGGAAGCGTTTTTTTTATTGTCCTTATTTTTTGCATTACAGCTTTTCATTAAAAAATACAGGTCCGTAATAACAATATTGTCCTATAGTATATTTCGATTTTTTAATGAATTTCTGCGAGGGGATGACCGAGGAAGCCTGATTCCGGGATTTCCTTTCTCACCAGCTCAGACGATCGCACTTTCTCTTATTATCATTATCACATTGTTACCGGCATACTACTACATAAAAAGTAGACTTATGAGAAACAGAACCCAGACGATTTAAGTAAATATTCTGAATATGAAAAGGAGCAGATTTATGAAAAAATCATATGTATTTTTAACGGCAATATTGATCCTTTTAATTATTCCTACCTATGTTCTGGCTTCAGGAACTGATTCTGAGGAGCAAATATATACAGATTCCTCGATACTGATTGTAGGTTCAACTTTACAAATTACGAAATATTTTGCGGAGGATCTTCAATCCGAACAATATAGTTCGAGTAATACAAGTATTGCCACTGTTGACAGCAAAGGATTGATTACCGGGATATCACCCGGACAGGTGACTATTACGGCAACATTTCGATATGAGACTAGCATAGGAAATTGTAATTCTTGGGAGGAAACGACTAACAAGATTGAGCTCACGGTAGCCAATAAAGGGGAGTACT
The DNA here is from genome assembly GCA_023435925.1 of Bacillota bacterium. Taxonomy (GTDB): domain Bacteria; phylum Bacillota; class Clostridia; order Acetivibrionales; family DTU013; genus JAEZLF01. The sequence continues at coordinate 48,405 of JAEZLF010000313.1, read as the reverse complement.
CCGTTGATGATATATTGATTTGTGAAGGAGAAACGGTAAAGGCTGAAGTAATTGTTCCGGAGGATTACCCTGATTTGCCTAAGGGAACCTGGAGCGTTAAAGATACCAGAATAGCATCAATTACTGAGGATGGTATGGTAAAAGGGCTTAGTGCGGGCAGTACAACGGCCTTCTATATCATTGATGAGGAGGATACGGGAGCAGAGTTTCTCATTACAGTGGAAGATCTGTTCATACTATCAATATCACATGACCAGGTATACGAGGGTATCAGTCAAAGCATTAAAGTGAAATATAATGATAAATATAAGGGAAGGCATGTCGGAACATGGAATTCAAGTGATCCGGATATAGTATCAGCGGATGAGAACGGTATTCTTAGTGTTCTACAAGGTGCAACGGTGGTCGCTCCTGGTATACAGATTACATATACAGATTCTGATACCCTTGTGTCCTATTCTGTTACTGTTTGGGCATGGAAACCATGTCGACTTTTGCCGGAGGAGTTAACTCTAAAGGTAAAAGAAACAGGAGCGTTTAACTTAAAATTTGCAAACAAATATAATGGGGATAAGAGCGGCACTTGGTCAATTGGAGATAGTAGTATAGCGACAATTGATCCTAATACAGGTCAAATATACGGTATCAAAGCCGGTAATACTAGGGTCATCTTTGAGCACTTTGCGTCCGGAAAAAAGGCTGAGGCTTCTCTTCAGGTATTAGGCTTACCTACACCGACACCAATCCCGACACCACAGCCGTCCCCTGAACCAATTGTGATACCGACACCACAACCGTCGCCCGAGCCAACGCCAACCGTGGCGCCGACACCAACTATGACGCCGACACCAACCATAGCGCCGACGCCAAGTCCGAAACCGACAGCAAGACCGATGCCAACCTCAGCACCGAACCCAACGTGGCAACCGAACCCGACAGCGACTCCGGAGCCAACCTCGGCACCGAACCCAACCTCGGCACCGAACCCAACACCGCAACCGAACCCGACAGTGACTCCTGAGCCCACCTCGGAACCCAATCCAACACCACCGATGACTAATTAAGATGAAAATATAGGTGGTTATTTGATGTTATGGCTTGCAGAAATATGTGCTGAAAATGAAAAGATATTATGGAGTGGAGGTATGGAGATGAATAAAATCATTCATTGTAAAATACATCTTTATTGCAGCCCTCATTTGAAATGTTTACAAATAGTTCAAAGGTTCAATCTTGGTTAGCTGAAGTAGCGGACATTGAAGCAAAAGTCGGTGGTAAATACGAGTTGTATTGGGATTTTTTGCGTATACAACTACGTGCGTATAAAGTGGAGGTATTGGAAAAGTAATAAAATTAAAATCATGATTTCAGGATAATGTAAAGATATCCCGTTATTAATTTACGATATGAAATTACGCTACGATATTAGAAAAGAGGCGGTAATGGTTGATGAAGAAATCATTTATCTTTTTTGAATTTTTTATAGTATTAATAATAGTGATATTCAGCGGATGTTCTAGAAATCAGCTTGATCAGGATGCAGTACAAGTGCTGCTTCAGGATACCAATGAAATGGATGAAGGAAACACAGTATCGGATTTGGAACAAAATAAAGATAGTATTGATCCGGTTAATAAGAAGAATAACGAAGCAACAGACAATACTGAATCGGAGTCGGAACACTTATACTTTTACGAATATTTTGAAATGTATAATAGTTCTTGGGATTATTTCAAAGGATTTGTATTATCGGAAGAATGGATTGACGGTGAACCATATTACAAGCTGTGGAATGAGAAAAAGGATGTTAAGATCCTTGTTGATAAAACGCAGGAGAATTCAGTAATTTATCATAAGGGCAAGTCAATGGATTATAAGATGAATTATATGATAACAGGAACTACAGCTCATGCGGCAATTAATGTGATGGATATTACAAACGATGGTAATGATGAGTTGATCATTTATCATGGCGCTGGTGGTACTGGAGTGTGGGAAGGCAACTGCGAGGTATTTGACCTGGATTCGCTTCAGGAATATGAGATTGATGATGTGATTTATAAGCTGGAGTCACGTATTACAGTAGAGCCAATAGAAATTATAGAAGATGGTTACCTGAAATGTAAAATCACAGATGATAACGGCAATATATACTATGGCAAAGTGGGTGGAGCTTATGAAGATCTCTCAGTTTATTCCTATAAACCAAGAGATTTTAGTTGTTACTATTCAATTGAAGTTGATTATGATCAGAAGTGCCTTGCAATTACTACGGGAATATTAATAGATCCTATGTTATTCAATTACCTAGGATATTTACATTCCTATCTTAAATATAATCCAAAGACAGAGCGATTTGAATTAACAGATGATTTAATTATAGAAATTATTGAACAATAAGAAAAATGAACTTTTATTACCGAGCAGATAAAATAGAAAACTAAGTTATTAGTTAAAAACACAAAGAGGTTTACGTTTCTTATGAAGTCTTTGATACAGGAGAAGTGTCTTATGAGATTTGAATTTGATAGCGAAATAAAGCGACTTGAGGGTAAAATTAAATGGGGTGTAATCTATTTTCCTTATTCGGTATTAGAGCATTATGGCTCCAAGGGGAATATACCCGTTTGTATCACGGTAGACGGACATGAGTTCGACCATACGCTGTTACCTTCAAAAAACGGGCATTATTTAGTTTATAACGAATTTATCAAACAGGCTATCGGTAAAAATCTCGGCGACATCGTTCATGTTACTTTAGAAAGAGACACAAAAAGGCGGGAAGTAATAATTCCAACTCATATTAAAAATATCTTGAAAGATGCCGGTGTATTGGAGTTGTTTATTAAACAGCCGGATTATATAAAGCGCGAACAGATTAATCATATCGAAATTGCAAAAAAAGAGGAAACAAGAACAAACCTGATAAGCACATTGATAAAACGGTTAGACGAGCAAAATGATTTAAATGGAGGTATGTAATGTGGAAAATGAGTTATATAAGATGAATACATTACTGAAGAGATAACAAGTTGGCTTAAAGCACTGAAAAACACCATTTACATTCTATGAGATATGTGGATCGGTGTTTTTTATATTCTATGAGATATGTGGATCGGTGTTTTTTGATTTCCCGCCGGTTTGTAATTCATAACTGACACATTCTTAACATTAAGAGGACTAATATGATGAAGCAATAAAAATTAAAAGATAATGGAATTAATTTAATTACAAATTTACGCAATAAAAAAGACAGACTGATGCATCTTTATTAATAGAGAGGAGGAAGAAGATGGGGATAAGTAAAAGAGGTTATATTACACAAATGGAGAAATATAAAAAATGCCTATACCGGGTCGCCTACAGTTATATGAATGATAAAACTCTTGCTCTTGATGCATTGGATGAAGCCATTTATAAAGGATATATTAACCGTAGTAAATTAAAGAATGAGGAGTGCTTCAAAACCTGGCTTACTCGTATTGTAGTGAATGAATGCTTACAGCTTCTGCGTAAGAATAAGCGAGAGGTATTGATTGATGAGATACCAGAGGAAGCGGTAGAAGCATTTGACACTCTTCCGATCAGAGATGCCATAGGTAAGCTATCACAGGAATTGGCAAGTATTATTTATCTACGGTTTTTTGGCGGTTATACATTGGCGGAAACGGCTGCAATTTTGAAGATACCGCAGGGTACGGTAGCCACAAGAGAACGGAAGGCGCTGTCAATATTAAGACTGGAATTAGCAGAATGAGGAAGGAGAATATTATGAGTCAAGATCGGAATTCGGAATACGAGGATACTTTGAGGAATGCATATGACTATCCTGAGGAGCTGGAGAATATGAATTACCGTCTTCACAATAGAATCCGGAAGAGGCTTACAAGACGCTTTTTAGCCGGTCTGAGTGCTGTTGCCGGAGTAGTTGCACTATTTACTGTGGCTGTCAATACTTCTACTGTTATCGCACAGACTATCGACCGTATTCCTATCATCTGTGATTTGGCTGAACTTGTAAAGTTTGACAGAGGATTGCAAAATTTTGTGAATAATCAATATATTCAGGAGGTAAATCTGGAGCAGGAGGTAAACGGCTTAACTCTGAAGATGCCTTATGTAATTGCTGATAGCAAGCGTCTGGTGCTGTTCTTCCAATTGCCGGAGAGTATATCTGCCCAGAATAATTTTAACGAATATCAGGTTATATTAGATGACAGTGGCCTGTTGGAGTTAGACATAAGAAGTGTTAACTACAAGCGGCATAACGGTGAAACAGGTACAAGTGCCAATGAATTGCAGATAATCAGTATACGTTCCGATCAGGAAGTGATTCCTCAGGATATAACAATACCAGTATCACTAGTTAAATTATATAGTACAACAGGTAAAGGGTCGATAAATAGGAAAATGGAAGAAAAGTATGATCCAACAATTTTAGGAGTTTATAAATTCAAACTCCAACTGAATGACTATCAGGAACCGATAATAAATGTAGTAAATCAGGAAGTACAGGTGCTCGATCAAACAGTGGTAATTCGTTCAATTACCGAATATCCTACCGGTGTAGAAATCATAGCAACGGCACCGAACAAGAATGATACAATTATAAGTGGCTTACAGTTCAAGGGTATCGATGAGGCTGGTAATAAATGGAATATTCCGGAAGGAACCACTCCCGCACTTACTTATTATGATGAATCTGTGGATGTGATATATTATCTGGAGAATGACTACTTCAGCGATGCAACACTGGCCAGGGTGGATATTACGGGAGCAGGTATGTTCATGAAAGCAGATAAAATGGTTACAGTTGATTTATTAAATAAGACAACGGCACCTGCCATCTCTGATCTAAATATCAAGAATATTAAAAGGAATGGAGATAATGCTGATATTACCTTCGAATCAACAAATGTGGGTCTGAGCCCGCATGACATATTAGGTACATTCGATATACGTTATGAAGACCTGCAGGGCAATGTTTATAACATGGAAGAGTATGAGACTGCAAGGCAGATAGGCGGAAAAACGCAATATTTGATAACAGTAATCTGGCCTGAGGATAATCAGGTAGTGCTAGAGAGAAATAAGGCCCCTGTTATCGGGCTTGATCAACCGGTTAGTATCTCCTTGAGTAAGTAATTGAATAATGAATATATTACCCGATAAAATATGGATCAAGGAGATAAAATACAAAAAGCAAACAGCCACCACGCCATTGTGGAGGGCTGTCTACTAAAAAGGGGAGGCTTTGCATTTGAGATTTCGTGGTGTCTCATCATGCGTTATATGGTGCTACTGGAGGGGAAAAATGGGGATTTGAAATTCATCTGGTTTTATCTTGTGATATCAAGTTGCGTATAAAGTTGCGTATAGATCAAGTAGGAGTATAGAAAATCAAAAGAAATTAATATCATGTTCGATTGTATCACCAGGAATTATATAGTAAGATTATTTAAGGAGTAATCGTGTACAGGGTGTGTTAGCCTCCCGGAAGGGAGGTGGTGCCAATGCAGTATGTTACATATAGTGATTTATTTACTTTTGTACTTATTATCATTGCGCTGCTTACCTATTTAAATAATAGGAACAATAAGCATAAAAAATAACTGCCCCTGACTTAGCCGGTCCTGAGGGCAGTTAATCTGACAATCGGAGGCTAACCACTTTGTGGGCGGTTGCTCCTTTTCTTATCATTACTATAACATAGACTAAAATAAATGTAAAGATATGGCTCATGATAATTACGGAATTACGGTACTAAAACCGAATAATCAATAAAAATCTTTTGGAAATTAATTACGAAAAAATATAACAGAGACGATATGGACAGGAAACATAGTTATGGAATATATAAAACTTCGGAGAATGGCAAATGAAATCATTGATGAAAAAATGCGCTACGAAACCACCAATAAGGACATCGCAACGGTCGACAAATCAGGAAAGATCAAGGCACAATCGAAGGGAGCTTGTTATGTTTATGCTAATGCCCAGAATGGTGTATATAAAAAGATAAAGGTTACCGTAAAGTAGATATGGAGTAATCGAATAAGGAACATGAGGGGGAAAAGCCTACTCAAATAGATACTGTTGAGAAAGAAGCTACATATAATTCAAGCGAAGAAGCATCAAAACCAACTGAAGAAATTTCAGAACCAGCTGAAGTACAGGAAGAAATAAATAGCAGCCATGTGGGGCAGGCTTTCCACGGACGAACAGACGGCACTTTTAACTCTATCCGCTTTTCCCAGCTTTACATTGGCTCAATCGGAATATATGACAGCCCCTTACAAGTTGTCCGAAGCCATGCTGCGCGAGAATCCTTTTATACGCTTCGACCGTGAAATCTGCGAATTCTATATGCACAGTATTTTGAAAAATTATCTTTGCGAGCGTTTTGATAATACGCCCCAAAGCTTTATCACAGAGGTTTATTTGTACGGCGGCGATTGGTTCGCTCAAACCGGCTCTTATATAGATGCGATGCAATTCTACCATCGTGCGGGAGCATACGAGCGGCTTTAGAGGCTTGCTGCCTCAGTCGGCGGGAAAAATTGCCGACAAAGACGGCATTGCCAGAATAAATGAGCTTGCCAGTGCTTTCCGTGAAGGAGTCCAGAAACTGAAAGCTGACAAGCCCGCTTTACATTACAAATCTGTAACGCCGATGGAGGGGTACCGTTTACATATTGAAATGTCTACCGGTAACAGTATCATCCTTGACCTGTCCCCCAAGCTGGAAACCGTGCGCTTTTGTCCGCTGAAAGATCCGGAGATTTTCGGGAGTGTGGCAATTGATGGTGATTTTCTTGTCTTTGGCCGTAAGGTTAAAATCGGGGCGACGGAGGTAATGAATATGATCATGCTGCCCGGTATTTAAGCAACCGACACAAAAGACTTTTGGCAAGCTCTGTGGCTACGATTCAACTGACCGCGTAGTCCAAGGTGGAAACGGGGGCAACGGCACGTAATATTGATATTTAGAAATTAATGTCATATTTAATTGAAAGCTTAGGGATATTATGGTAAATTTAATTTAGATGGCAACAGTAACAGAAATGAAAATGTAATGGCAACAGTCCGAAATGTACGGAATGGGAGGTATTACATGAACAATAGAAAACCTAGGTAAGCCTTAATAAGCAAGCTTTCTTTGGCTGTTCCTCTATAGAGAAACTTGAAATAGGAGAAGGTCTTACTGAGATTGGTGAGAATTGTTTTAACGGCTGCTCCGCTCTGTATGATATAAAGCTTCCCGGTTCATTAAGGCTGGATTTATCTATGGGAATGAGGTAAAGAATGAAAACTATCAAATGGTTGGGAAAGTGCACCGGGGAGCATAAAAAATACACCTTGTTCCTAGTTCTGACTGCTTCACTGCTTACAGGAGCCGCCCTCCTGGTATTGGCCAACATAAATTGGCTAGGGAAGGAACCGGTGCAGCGGATGATAATCACTGAGCAGAAGGGAAGCTATGATCTGACGGGAATCAGTGACTGGGACAAGTTGGTGATCCAGCTACCCCCCGGCGAAAAATATTATCCGGAGGAATTACTGACACCGGAGAAGGTAGATGCTGCTCTGCCGGTTGATACGTTGGTATATGAGAAAAAGAAAGTCGATTACCTGACCCAGCGCTTTGTGGTTAAGGTACAGGATAGCAGCCAAGTATATATGCTGACCTTTAAGACCTCGGGTAGACATGCACTGAAGGCGTATATCAATGGTAACTTTGCGGGGCAGATCGGGAATCCGGGAACCTCGAGGAAGACCATGGAAATCGGTGAAAATAATCTCGTCTGCTATGGCTCGGCCGTAAACGGAGAGCTTGTGGTTATCCTGCAAAGCTCACAGTTTTATCATTACAAATACAAAGGAGCAAACCTGGCAGAACTTTATCTTAATAAAGCAGTGCAGGGGATGGATGCTGGATTTTTAATGGAGTCCAAAGGCTATTTTATCATGGGAGGACTCTTATGTGCAGCAGTGATACTTCTTATGCTCTACCTGTTAAACAGTGGCGCCATCGTGGTATTATACTTTTCCCTGGCCTGTTTTTCCATGGCACTGAGGGAATGTATCACAAGTCAGGTGTGGCTTGATATTCCCTTACTGACCGGTGAGCTTTCCTTTGTACTGGAATATGTAAGCATGGTTTTAATCACCGTGTTTTTAACACTTTATTTGGGACAGCTGCTAAAGGGGAAGTTCTGGAAGGGAGCCAAGTACACCGTTCTCACAGCCTCTGCCTTGTATTTTCTATTTCTACTCTCCGGTGATTCAATCTTTTATACCTCAGTATTAATCTATTATAAGGGGATGCTGATAATTTGTATTATCTGTGCCGTTACAGGTTTATTTATCCTGGCACGCAATCCTCTGGTAGAGCAGATGGTGGCCCTTTATGGAATTGTGGTGTTTTATTTTGCGGCTCTCAGTGATATCCTGATGTATAGCCTGCTTCCATCGACGGTTACAAAGACACCAATAATCGAAGTTGCTATGTTGGTGTTTGTCTTTGCACAGACTTTATCCCTCTTTCTGATGAACAATCGGATGGTTGCAGAGGCGAAGGAAGCGGAGCGCAAGCTAGAAGGGGAGAAGGAGGCCTTGGAGAGCATCAACCGGATGAAAACAGAATTTCTTGGAAATATATCCCATGAGCTGAAGACTCCGCTGACCGTTATCAGTAGCTATGCCCAGTATAGCTATAAGGATTTGGAGGAGCAGTATGGGACAGAGAGGATTAGTGAATCTTCACTTAAGAATAATATGAAGCTGATTGAATCGGAGGCAGACCGACTGGCCATGATGGTTTCACAGATTCTGGATGTTACCCGCATCGAAGAAAATCATATGTATATTTCCTGCAAACCCTGTCAGCTTACGAATATCATCCAGTATACCTTGGATACCTATTATCCCGTATTTTCAAAAAATGGAAACCGGCTTACCTTCCAGCCATACAGAGAAGGACTGTGTGTGTACTGTGACGAAGAACGTATGATACAGGTGCTGGTCAATCTCATAAGCAATGCCGTAAGGCATACCCGAGGCGGTACGATTACAGTGGAAACAGATAAGCAGGAAGGCTTTGCGGCAGTTAAGATTTCCGATACCGGCGTAGGTATGGACAAGGTTAAGCTACAGCATCTGTTCGAGCGTTATTATACGGCTGCCTTCCGGAAGGAAGGGAATACCGGTACCGGAACAGATACGGGAACCGGTCTCGGGCTATATGTATGCAGGCATATTATAAAGGAGCACGGCGGTGAGATAACCGTAGAGAGTGAACCAGACAAGGGTACCACAGTTACATTTACCCTTCCTCTCTATTTGCAGGATAGCCGGTCCGCAGAAACAGATACCCCTGACTCGCAGTAGTAGAAAGCTCAAAGCATCCCGTTTCCTCCAGTTCTAATTTCTGGCGGAGACGGGATATTGTCATTTTTACGGTGTTTCCCATGGTTTCAGAAGGTACATCCCAGACGGCTTGATAAAGCTGGGACTGGCTTAATTCTTGTCCCCGGTGTTCCACCAGATATACTAAGAGTTGGAACTCCTTACGGTTTAAAAGGACTTCCCGGTCGTTCAGACGGACATTACCGGAGGTCATATTGATTGTCAGGGGAGGAAGCTCCAGAAGGCCGGTTCCTATACCGTGGCGTCGAAGTTGTGCGGCTATTCTTGCCTCCAGTACCTCAAAGCTGTAGGGCTTGACAATATAATCATCAGCACCCAGGGAAAGACCGTCTACAATATTCTTTGTATCTCCCATACAGGTCAGAAAGATGACTGGTGCGGCGCAGAAGGTACGGATGCTTTTGCATAGATCATAGCCGGAGCCGTCCGGCAGCAGTACATCCAGTAAAATCAGATCAGGAGGATATTCCCAGATCAAGTTCTTGGCCATATGCAGGGTGTCTGCACAATACACCTCATAACCCTTCTCAGACAGATATTGTTCATTGACCCGCAGTACATCAGATTCGTCCTCTACAAGCAGAATTCTTGATTTTCTTACCATATCCCTTATTCCTCCAATAAGCCTATATCAGCCACATAATATATTTAGTTTATCATTTTTATGAAAATGGGTAAAGCAGGAAAAAGGGAGGATAACAATTTTGTTATTTTGTCAATATATTATTCCGCTTCTGATAAGATGAAATAGAAAAAAATGGTGCAAGCGAATGAATACCCGTATGAGAAACCGGTAGGAATAAACCGGCTCCGAGTGAAGAAACACCGATAGAGGAGGTGAATTATGCTTCAAATCATTCGCGTAGATACCCTGGATAACCGGACGCTAGATATTGAGTTTAGCAATGGGAATCTGATTCTGTTGGATATTAATCCGCTGCTGTGTGAAGATGATGCTTATATCACTTTGAGCAGAGAGAAGTTCCTTCCCCGTCCACTGACAGATGGGAACAGAATTTATTGGCAGGATGGTCCCAGCCTAGGACTGGAGGATATATTTATCCTGCTTGGCAGTCAGGAAGGTAATAAATAAAGTAGGAAATAAAGAATGTAACAAAGAAGTAAAAAAGTCATCAGTATATTACTTGTCATTTGTATGACTCTGGCACTGATACCTGTGTCTCCGGTGAAGGCGGATGGTTCTGGGACGATTACAATTACAGAACAACTGTCCAAGGGCAATGCCCGATAAAATCAAGACAATTGTAAGGAGGAATGAAACGTATGAAACAAAAATGGAAACGAATCGGCAGCCTGATACTGTCGGTCTGCATGGTATTTAGCTTGCTGCCCACAATGGCTTTTGCCGAAACCAGTGATGTGGATTCCGGCGCGCCCCTAGGTGTTAGCGCAACCATCACAGCCTTTGGGGTGCTTTCTGCGGAGATTGCAGAACAGACCGTGGAAACCGGCACGGCAGAGGACGAACTGGATCTGCCGGATGAACTGACGGTATCCGTCACCACCGGTGCAGCGGTTACTGTTACCGTAAGCGGCAATGCTACCGTAACGGACAGTGAAGCAGAGGAGCCGGAGAAAGCGGAACCGGAGGAAGTTGATACTACCATGGATGTGTCCGGCTGGACTTCCGACCCGGCCTATGACGGCGACATAACGGGTGTTTACACCTTCACGCCGAACCTTGCCCTACCAAAGGGGCTGACCGTGACGGAGGGCGTGTATGCACCACAGATTACGGTGACGGTAGGAGAAACTGCGCCAATGGTGCGGGGTGGAGCCATCACCGGAACCATGAACGTCGGCGGTGCAACGGTCTCCGACCCTACACAAGATGCCAATGGAACAGGTTGGACATGGCATGCTGCGTCTGCCACCCTGACGCTGGGCAGCAGTTACCCAGGCGGTTATATAAAATTTGAAAATGCCGACGCTACCATCGATTTGGTCTGTAACGATGCTGTTACAGTCAACCAAGGTTCTGTCTACGCCATAGAATCCTCAGGCAGCCTCGTCATCAAAGGCTCCGGTCCGCTTACGATTTCCGGCGGTCTACGAGCCTCTAAGGATATCTTCATCTTAGGAACGATGGGCAATATCAGCGGCGGCGGTAACAGCGGCATTGAAGCTGGCGGCAGTGTCACCATCTCCGGCAAGGTGGGGTCGATTACAAGCACTGTCAACGCCATTTCCGCAGGCGGCGACATTACCATTTCAGACGGCGCCGTTGTGGACAAGATTGACGCAGGAGGTACTGACTCCGACAGCAGTTATTGCGGCATTTATTCACAAAATGGCAGCGTTGTCATCAACGGCGCAACAGGTGATATTTCAGGCAGATCCTATGGAATTTACGCAAATGGCGGCAACGTTTTCATCAACGGCACAACAGGTGCGATTAGCAGTGCAGGGGGATCATTTTCAGACGACTCCGCCATTCGCGCAAGCATTGGAGTTGCCATCAGAGGCGAAACAGGCGCGATTAGCTCCAAGGGTGACGGTATCTACGCAGAATCGGACAAGGTTTTAATTACCGGTAAAACCGGCGATATCACCGGCGCGACATCCAAGGGAATTTACGCAAATGGCGATATTACAATTTCACCTGACGCTGTTGTGGGCAATATCGCCGGCACTTATTACGGCATCTTATCAGATGGCGACATCACAATCGGCGGTAAAACCGGCGATATTACAGGCATCGCAGGCAGCTTCCCCGGCGGCGGCATTCGAGCAATCGGCGGCAGCGTCACAATCACAGGTGAAACGGGCGATATTACCAACACGCACGCCAGCAACCACGCAATTGAAGCAGACGGTGACGTCATAATTGTCGGCAGTGTGGGCAAGATTGCAGTTCTCTCTTCCTACAGTGGAGGGGGCTGCGGAATTTACGCGGAAGGCCACATCTACATCATCAACTCTGTCACGGTAAGCAGCGATACCCAGAGTGCGTTCAGCAAGATCCCCACCACCTTACCTTCTTCCTATACGGCTACCTGGAGCGACAATGCGGACGGCTCCTATGCTTCCACCGGCAGTACCTATACATGGAATGCCAGCCACAAGTATGTGAAGATTACCAAGGGAGGTGGCAAGCTTGCCACCCCCACCGGCCTCACTTGGGACACCATAATCCCCGGCAAGGCTAAGTGGACTGCGGTTGATAATGCCACCACATACACGGTCAGGCTTTACAAGGACGATGCTTTCAAAGCAGCTTCTCCTCCTACGACCACATCCTCCGAGTACGACTTTACGAGTTTTATTACTGAAACCGGCGCATATACTTTTACGGTTACCGCAATTGCTACTGCGCCAAATACGAGTAGCGATGAATCAGGAAAGAGTGCTGTGTATAACTACACAGCTGACCCCGGCGGCCCAACCGCTCCCACGGTGTCGGGCTTTCGAGCTGAGCGCACGGATGCGGATAAGGTCAAATTTTTCTTCACACCCAGCACCACCGGTAAGTATGGATATAGTATTCTAAAACAAGGACTAGCAGAGCCGTCCAATATTCCGCTCTTCTATGACATCCTGTCTATCGGAGAATTCAATATCGACTCAACACCTGTTGGCACTACCGCCTCCGATATTCTCGTGATCTATCTGCAAATCGAGAATGCAGAAGGTGTAAAGAGCAAGATATACTCCGTTGAAGTTCCGGCATATACACCTCCGGAAGCCGCTGCAACACCAAGCATCACCGAGCATCCTGCCAGCGAAACTTATGCACAGAACGCATCGGCATTGGATTTGTTTGTGGCTGTAAACAGTACGGATGGCGGTACACTTTCCTACCAGTGGTACAGCAATACGACAGACAGCACAGTAGGCGGAACACTGGTCGCCGACTCGACTTACAACTGGTACACGCCGCCCACCGCAACGGTCGGCACGACTTACTATTATTGCGTGGTGACAAACACCAACGACAAAGCGACCGTAAACCAAACCGCCACGGCGACCAGCAATATAGCGGCGATAACGGTGAACGCACTGTGCGGCACAGTCACCGGAACCATGGACATTGGCGGCGAAACGGTTTCCGATCTGCGAACCAATGCAGGCGACATTAGTGCAAAGGGCTGGGCATGGAACGCTGCCACAGCAACTCTGACGGTGAACAGCAGCTACACCGGTTCACCGATTGCTGTCAACTGCCAATTCACAGACACCGTTAACCTTATCTACACCGGCGATGTTTCCATCACCAGCGGCACCGCCAGCACAATTTATTGTGAGGGAAGCCTTGTTATTACCGGCAGCGGGGGAACATTGACGCTTAACTCAACCAGCAGCAACTTCTATTGCGTTATAGAGGTTTATGGAGCGTTGACCATCGGAGACAGCGCCAATGTGAATGCCGCATACGCAGGGTCGGGCACAAATCCTGAGGCAACTGTGATATACGCAGTGTTTGGCGTAACCGTCAGCGGCAGTGCGAATTTGACGGCAGACCCAACAGGAGCCGACGTAAGTGGAATTCATGTCGAGAATGGAGATATCACAATTTCCACAACCGGCACGGTAACAGCGGGCGGAGCTGGAACAGGCGGCGCTCTGGCTTTATGGAATGGCAAGAAGCTGAATATGGACAGCGGAACCCTCGCACTAACCGGTAATCCGTTAGCCGGTAATAGATTTGCAGATCTCAACATCGCCGGCGGCAACATCACAATAGACAGCATGCCGGTCTACCGGACTTTATTGACCCTTTCCGGCGTGAATGCAGAGACAAGGGTAAACACCATTAGCGTGCCTTTATCCGGCTACGGTATTTCAAGTGAGCTTACCAGCGATAACGGCAAGCTCTGCTTCCTACTTCCGGCAGGCAGTCAGACAGTTACCCTGACAGCGGGTGGAAACACCTACACCGGCACAGTGAATGTCACTACGGATAATACAGCAACAGCAACACTCACTAAAGGCAGCACAGCTCCAACCATCACCGTCAAAAGGCACCCACAGAATGTAACCGTAACACAGGGCCAAATCAGCGGCACGCTGACAACGGAAGCTGTCGCAAGCAACGGTAAGCCTGTCAGCTATCAGTGGTATCGCTGGATCGGAGGGTCCGCCAGCGATAATACGGAGATCATGACCGGCGAAACAAACAATACACTCACCATCCCGTCAAATCTAACCGCAGGAACGTATCAGTATTCCTGCACCTACACCGCCGAGGGCTGTGAGTTTGTTGAGAGCAATGTCACCATAGTAACCGTGAAAGAGCCTTCTGGTGGAGGCGATAGCAGTTCTGGTGGAGGTGGAGGCGATGGCAGTTCTGGCGGTGAAGGCGATTATACGCCTGCTGATTCAGATTACTCGGTTGATGGAAGCAATACAGAGAGCTGGAATAAAGTTCTTCAGGGATTGCAAAATGAGACATCAGGACCGTTACATGTAAAAATGACTGGAACTACAGTTATTCCGGGAACGGTACTGGAAGAATTGGCAAGAAAGAACAGGACGGTTACCTTTGTCTTAGAAGGTGGGATATCTTGGACAATTCACGGAGATGAGATCGATAAAGGAGAAGATGGGGATTCACCGATTGATTTAAAGGATATTAATATGAAAGCAAAGCTAGGAGACGGACAGATTCCGAAGAAAGTTCTGGAAGAGCTTGCAGAGCAGATGGGTGCAATGACTTCAGAAGAAATCCTGTTATTAAGCCTTTTCCACGAGGGTAGCTTTGGTTTTAAGGCAAGATTATCTGTCTATGTCGGCAGCAATATGACTGGAAGAACAGCAAATATCTTCTATTATAATAAAAATACAGGAAAACTAGAGCTAATGTCTATGGCAGTGGTTGATACAGAGGGTTATGCGGCATTTCTATTTAACCATGCCTCTGACTATGCCATCGCAATGGATGATGGAGCAAATCTACAGACTGAGCTTGATAAGATAACATTGACACCAGCCAAGAAGACGCTCTATGTTGGTGGGAATACCGGGAAGTCAACAGCATTAAAACTTAGTTTGCCGAATAGTTTAAGTACTCTTGCAGAAGAAGACAGCCTATATCCTAAGATTACCTATACTTCTTCGGATCCTAAGATTGTTACTGTGACAGCAGAAGGAAAAGTATTTGCGAAAAAGGCTGGAAAGGCAACGATAACAGCTACGGTTACTGCCGGTGGGGTATCGAGAAGTTTAATGACTAATATTACGGTGAAGAAAGCATACATTAAGCTGGTTAAATATAAGATTAGCCTTGAAAAGGGGGAAAGCTTTATCTATACGGTCACAGGCTATGGTGTGAGTAAGGATAAGATTACTTGGGTTACCACGGAAAAAGCAATTATAGTAATTGATAAAAAGACCGGAAAAGCAATTGCTAAAACAACAGGAACAGATACTGTAGTGGCGAAGTACGGAGCTGTAAAACAAACAATCAAGGTTACAGTGAAGTAAATTATATTGTTGAATAATAGAATGTGAAACAGTACTCTCTCTTTTGTTAGATGAGGGGGTACTGTTTTTTATTTTCTAGGTGTTCGCAATTAGTGAGGATTGGTCCCGGCAAATATAGAATGGAGGTTTATTATACCAGTTGATTGCTAACGCCTGTTATCAGGCTTCAGCTGAGTAAAAACCTTAAATTGTCATAAGCTAACTGGAAGCTTATTAGTATTAGATATGCTCAGTATATTCCACTAAAAAGGCTCCGTTATATGCCGGTGTATTGGAGCTGTTTATTAAACAGCCGGATTACATAAAGCGCGAACAGATTAATCATATCGAAAGTGCAAAAAAAGAGGAAACAAGAACAAACCGGATAAGCACATTGATAAAACGGTTAGACGAGCAAAATCAATAAAATGGAGGATTGTAATGTGGCGAATGAGTTAAATCAGAGAAATACATTAAGGAAGAGATAAGAAGATAGCTTAAAAGCACTGAAAAACACCATTTACATTCTATGAGATATGTAGACCGTGTTTTTTACTTGATCGCCAGTCTATAAATCATTATGATATTTTTTTATTATAAAGAAATCTGATTTATAAAACTCGATAAAAGCAAAACCCCCATGATATTGTCAGGGGGGGTTCACTAAAAAGGGGAGGCTATTAATTTGAGACCTCATGTGGTTGCACCATGTGCTATTTTACTTTGCTGCATCTAACATATTCTGAAATAACACATAATTATCTACTGGAACTTGTTCTGTTACTGATCCACTATCAATAAAGTTCGTTTGCTGAATTTCATAGGAACTTTGTAATTCACCAGCATTAATTAACTCAACTATTTCTGCCTTTTTATTCCAAATACCATCTTCTTTTTGAGCTTTCATTGATTCTAAATCTAAAGCAGCAACTTCTGCTACCCATTCAACAACTTCGTCAACATGCTCAGCTCTATAGTCCATTGCTTTATATAATGCTTTTGTAAAAGCTAATACACTTTCTGCATTTTTCTTTGCATAATCAGGCATTACAATCCATGATGCAATAAATGGTGATGTATCTATAAAAGTAGCATTATTTGATATAACAACTGCATCATCACCTAATTCATTCATAATAGCTGATGTGTTGGGTGACCAAGTGGAAGCTGCATCAACACCTCCTGAGATCATTGCTGTTACTATGGATGAAGCATCCATATCCATAAGCGTAACATCATTTCTAGTAAGTCCGGCTTTCGCTAAAGTTAAATCAATTTGAAATTCACTAGATGTTCCCGACGCCATAGCTATTGTTTTTCCTTTTAAATCAGCCATAGAGGTAACTCCTTTTGACTTATTACCTATAATAGCTCCAGCATTTTCATAGTGATCAAAGCTCAATATAGTTGCTTTTCCTTGGATGGCTAATTTGTGAGCACCTTGACCAATGTAACCATAATCAATACTACCTGATTCCATAGCTGCAATGATTGTTGGTCCATCTGCAAATTCAACTAATTTAATCTTAAAACCTTGTTCCTCAAATGCTCCAGTTTTTATGCCTGCTACTACAGCGCTTAAGCTAGCATAGTTAGGCATATAACCTACATTTAATTCAATCAAATCTTTTTTTTGATTTCCTGTCTCATTCGTGTCTTCTACTACTGGATTTTTCTTAGCACATCCACCAAGTAAAGATATCGTTAGAGTTGTTGCTAGTAATAATACGATAAATTTTTTCATGTTTTTCCTCCTGACTTCTTTAAGCCACTATTCATGTTGTTTATTGTAAGAGTCTAGAGTAGCAAAATTGGAAATACTACGTATTTAATTATAGCCGATGCTAATAAATACGATAGTATGAAATTATTTCATACCTAAATTGTAAGTAATTGGGTTGACGTCTGCTAAGGTCGAAAAAAATCCAGTATATAAGCAAAAAGCCTAGCACGCCATTGTGCCAGGCTTTTCACTAAAAAGGGGAGGATAAGTGAAGATGAGTTTGTCATGCTTCATCTTATCTCGTAATGACGAGAGTATAAAGGAAAAATCTATTTATCAGTTAGTCATGTTATAGTCATGTGTGAGTAATAGTTACATCAGGATATACATCAAAATCATGATGCTGTCTCACGCTGTATTCACCTATATCTAATGATAATATTTGAGCGGTTAAATGTAAAGCAATGAAGTTTGGATGTTGAGAAAATCAATGTTTCCAAGCTATATTGCTTTTTTTGTGCGCAAGGATAATGAAAATATATTTATGGGTTAGGAATGAAAAATCTGAAATTTAGAAAGGAGGGTCAATATGAATGTTTGCAGTATTTGTGGCGTAGAGCTAGAAAGCATATCGTATGATGATACGGTCTTTTGTTATAACTGTATGAATGAGGTATATACCATTGAAACAACAGAGATAGAAACAGCATTAATTGATGATTACTATTTAGGAATTTCATATTTTGATTTTTTGGATATACGTAAACAATATGATTTTATATTGGACAGTATTGGTAGTAAGAAAGAAAAGAGAAAAAAACTGAAACATTACTTAAAATTAGAGAGAAATGCTGTTAAAAAATTTATGAAAGAGGTGAAAGGATGGCAAAGGTAATTGCAGTGGCTAATCAGAAAGGTGGAGTTGGTAAGACAACTACATGCGCAAATTTAGGTATAGGTTTGGCAAATAAAGGGGCGAAAGTATTACTGATAGATGCGGACCCACAAGGTAGTTTAACCGCTTGTTTAGGTTATGACATTCGAAGTCATTGGGTTACTACTACCTTTACAATCATGAGCAGTCTTATAAACAAAGTGCAAATCAATCCCATAGACGGAATTTTGAATCATACCGAAAATGTTGATCTTCTGCCAGCAAATATTGAGTTAGTGGGTATGGATGTATCACTGGTTAATACAAAGGGACGAGAAATGATTTTGAAGCAATATACTGATATTATGAGGGAGCTGTATGATTATATTATTATTGACTGTATGTCATCTTTGGGCATGATTACAATCAATGCATTGGCATGTGCAGATAGTGTTCTAATTCCAATTCAAGCAGCAAAACTAGCTGTTGAAGCACTTCAACAACAAGTTGTTACTATTGGTAAAGTGAAAAAGCAGCTCAACCCAAAGTTAACGATTGAAGGTATTTTAATAACAATGGTGGACGTGAGAACTAATCATGCAAGAAATATTACCGCACTTCTTAATGATGTCTATGGTGCTAATGTTACTGTGTTTCGAGAGAACATTCCGCATTCTATAAGGGTTACTGAGTCAAGTGCTGAAGGTACTAGTATATTTGTTCATGATCCTAAGGGGAAAGCTTCTTATGGATATAAATGTCTTGTTGAGGAGGTTTTGAATAATGAGTAAGGATAGTGCAAATAAAATAAAAATACTTGGATTTGATGAATTATTGTGTCAGAGTAATGAGCAAGACGAAAGATATATAGAGGTTGCTTTATCTAAACTACAATCATTTAAAAATCACCCATATAAAGTTCTCAAGGACGAAAAAATGTATGAGTTGACTGAAAGTATTAAAGAAAATGGTTTACTTGTGCCAGGTATAGTAAGGAAGAGGAATGAAGGTGGGTACGAGATTATTGCTGGTCATAGAAGAGCAATGGCATGTGAAATGGCTGGGCTTAAAAGTATGAAAGTTGTTATCATGGATTTGAATGATGATGAAGCAACAGTTATTATGGTGGATTCAAATATACAGAGAGAGCGTCTTTTATACAGCGAGAGGGCCTTTGACTATAAATTAAGATCTGATGCTATGAAGCATCAAGGTAGTAAAGGTGATAAATTGACGATTGATATAATTGGCGAGAAAAGTAATGAAAGCGGAAAGCAAGTCCAAAGATATATTCGTCTTACTAATCTTATCACTGAGCTGCTAGATATGGTTGATGATAAACGAATTGCTTTTATTCCGGCTGTCGATATATCGTATTTAGGAAAAAAGGAACAAGAGTGGCTATTAGACTTTATTTCAACTACTCAACAATATCCGACAGGAAAGCAGGCTGCTTTGATTAAAGAGAACTTTCAAAATGGCTGCCTGACTGAAGGTATCATTAAAACTATAATGCTTAAGAAGAAACCTGAGGGTGTCAAGGTAGGTATTTCTTCTGACATTATAGAGAAGTATTTTCCAAAGGATTATGGTACGCAAAACATAATTAATACTATAATTCGACTTCTTGAGGATAATCTTAAAAATGGAGGTACCATATAATGGATCATTTCACTACAGGTAATAAAATAGTAGACTCTATTGGAACTATTAATTTTGCTGGAAACATAATACCACAACAATGGTACAAGACTGTCTTGAGGAATAACGGAAAACCTTATCTATTAGCCATCACTATTCTTTCCGATATTGTATATTGGTATCGACCTACTGAAGTGAGAGATGAGGCTAGTGGTCGCGTTATTGGTTGGAAAAAGCGCTTTAAGGAGGATTTGTTGCAGCGAAGCTATGATCAGTTCGCGAATCTTTATGGAGAAACAAAGAGGAGCGTTACGGATGCTGTTATTTGCCTGGAGAAACTTGGTGTTGTTAATAGGGTTTTCAGAACGATTGAGACATTTGGTGGGATGAAATTAAGTAATGTGCTCTTTCTAGAGCTGCTTCCAAAGGGGTTATATGCTATTACCTATGCGGAAGCAGATAGCAGTTTGTTAAATAGAGTAGGTGAATATCATGATCAGAAAAAAATCAATACCTGTAATGATAACACTAGGGTACCATCAAATGATGAGAACCCTCCCACGTTATTTTGTGATACAGGGTCACGAAACAATGTGGAGGGTGTCACTAATTATCAGATGGATAATACACACAATAATGCTACACCTACCTTGTTACATAGTGAGACAAATACAAAGAAAAGAACACAGACTATCAACAGAGATTATTATAATCATTTCATTCAATCATCTGATCTCGAAGTTGAAGATGGATCAAAGATTCTTCAGGAATGCACCTACTTAGTAAAATCTAATATTGAATATGAATTATTAATGCAGAGTTATCATCATGAAGAGAGAAAGATGATTGATGATATCGTTGGGCTTATGATTGAGGTTATTGCCGTAAAACGAGAGACTATTCGAATTTCTGGTGTGGAATATCCATATGCTTTAGTCAAAGAGAACTTTTTGAAAATTACATCGGAGCATGTTAAATATGTTTTGCAATGTTTACAAAATAACTCAGAAGATATGAGGAGTGCAAAGCCCTATTTATTAACAACGCTATTTAATTCTGTTAATACAATAAATTGTTATTATCGTGCTGAAGTCAATCATGATAACCGGGTATATGCAACAAAATCCCTTGGTACATAAGAGAATCCTATGCCATTCTCGTTGGGAGAGAATAAAAAAATCAACTTCAGGACAACTTGTCCTAAAGTTGAACTGATTAAAAATTACATAGAAATATAATCAACAACGAAAAAAAAGGTAATCAATTTGTACGATTGTGAAAGATGCTTAGGAGTTTGCAGAATATGCGTCAGATTATTGAAGGATATGTTATATTAATTTAAATTTAGGCACAATATGGAAATCATATGTGTTATAATACAAATGTTGACAACAGTCGCAAGAGGATAAGCATCCTAATGCATGAGGAGATCGGTTATGAAAAATATTACGATGGAAATGTTTCTTGATGAAATCATTAGATTAAAAGGTGAATATGTACAGGATGGACAACCATGGGTTGAAATCAAATCGGGTGATCTGCAAAGGATTGTAGCTTGATAAGGTAATTATGCACCAATGTCCTGTGAAGCGATGTATCGAAGTATGGGTATAAAAGATGAGATAATTCAAATGCCGAGAAGTAAGGATCAAACAAAGGAAGTAAGGCACGGTAATACACTAATTATTAGATATTACTTGTAATTGCTAGAATGTTAATATATGAGGATATGATAAGGGGGATACCTATGGTAACAAAGGAGCAAGCAGTAGTGATTTATATCAATTGTAATGATGCCTATAGTGGAAAGATATCACAAAAGGATGCAGTAGCTAATATGTCAGAGCAATTAGGGGGTAATCCTACATCCTATGGTATGTGCTGTCAGACATTTAATGATATGATGAATGGTAAGAGATATTCTCGTACTATATCAATTGCTATAACGGAGGTCTTCTTGAATAACATTCTAAGAGATTATGGATATCAGCAATTTGAAAGAGTGCTGGAGGCTACAAGAGATCACATCAAATATTACTATCAGATTACCGGATCACTGCAAGGTGGTCTTAGAGACTTGTGTCAAGAAATAGCTAATAGAAATGGAGTTAAGATAGATTTCTCAAAAAAGATTTTTGAGGGCATAGACTATAAGGAGCCCACAAAGAAATGGATATTCCAGGCAAATCCGAGATATTATAATATAATTAGCGCCGTAAATTCCCTAGATACAATTGAATGGACCGTTAAACAAAGTAAAAAACTTATTAAGAGTGGTGATAAGATATATATTTGGATGTCCGGTCCAGAAGGTGGTATTATAGCAACAGGAACGGCTTTGACAGATCCTATTATGTTAAAGGGCAGAGGTGATAATTTTAATATAACGGATGATATAAGCTATGACGAATATCTCGGAATTAAAATAAAAATCAATCAAAGTTTTTCTGATCAAATTATCACCAGAGAAATGCTTAAGGCAGATAATAGGACAAAGACCTTAGAAATATTAAAATTCCCTAACGCAACGAATTATCGAGTGAAAGACTCCGAAGCTAGGGTAATAGATAGCATAATTTTCGGTGAATATGTACCAGTTCCTGTCGAAGCTGATGAACCACAGGAAACAATAAAATACTGGACCTATGCACCTGGTCATGGTGCTTCTAAGTGGGAAGAGTTTTACAATAATGGTTTTATGGCAATAAACTGGAACGTAGTTGGTGATTTAACTCAGTATACTGATAAGGCAGCCATAATAGAAGAATTGAGAAGCAGTTCGGAAAAGGATACATCACCTACTAATGATGCTTTGTGTTTATGGCAATTTGTTAACGAAATAAAAATAGGCGATGTTATTTATGCTAAAAAGGGCAAGAGAGTAATTGTAGGAAGGGGAATTGTTACTTCAGATTATATTTATGACATTAATCGAAAAGAATATTCCCATACTAGACAAGTAAAGTGGACTCATTATGGTAATTGGGAATTGCAAGGCACGGATGAAATAGCTTTAAAAACATTAACCAATATAACAGAGTATACTTATTTTTGGAAAGAAATTGAAAATTTAGTATTAGTTGATGAAATTATTATACCGGAAGTAAAAACGGCTTATCCGCCTTATTCTAAGGAGGATTTTCTAAAGCAGGTTTATATGTCCGAGGAAAGCTATGAAGAATTAACCGACTTATTAAAATATAAGAAAAATATTATCTTGCAAGGAGCTCCCGGAGTAGGAAAAACTTATGCAGCTAAGCGGCTTGCATATTCAATAATCGGGAATATGGATCAGGATAAAGTAACAATGATTCAATTTCATCAGAGTTATAGTTATGAAGACTTCATTATGGGTTATCGATCGACCGCTAGTGGGGGATTCGAGAAGAAAAAAGGACCTTTCTATGAGTTCTGCAAAAAAGCAGCGGATGATCAGGATAATGATTATTTCTTTATCATTGATGAGATTAATAGAGGCAATTTAAGCAAGATATTCGGCGAATTACTAATGCTAATTGAATCAGATAAAAGAGGTCAGAAGCTCAGACTAATCTACGAGGATGAATTATTCAGTGTACCAGCAAATGTTAAGATTATTGGAATGATGAATACTGCAGACCGTAGCTTGGCTATGATAGATTATGCTTTGAGAAGAAGATTTACTTTCTATGATATGATACCTGCATTTGATAGTGATGGGTTTAAAGAATATCAATTAACGGTAGGAAGTAAGAAATTTGACAGACTGATTAGTGAGATAAAGCTTCTAAATGATGATATTTCAAGTGACTCTTCATTAGGGGAAGGTTTCAGAATTGGTCATAGTTATTTCTGCGAGCAAATAGAAGCAAATGATAAGAGGATTAATGAGATTATTAAGTATGAAATAATTCCTCTGGTCAAAGAATATTGGTTTGACAATGAAACCATGTGCAGAAAGTGGGTTACAAAGCTTAACGAATTGGTGGGGATGATAAGTGATTAATGACAAGGGGATATTAATTAAAAACATATACTATATGCTGGCATATGCATTTAGGAATATCAATATTCAAGAAGCAAAAGAAGTAGAAGCTGAGTCTTTTGAAAATGTCCATGATCTTTTAGCCTTACTTCTTGCAAGCGGAATAATGAAGCAAATCAAGAGAGGTCTGTTTAAAGATTATTTATCAGTTGCCGATGAGATAGGGACAGTGAAAGGGAAAATTAATATTACGGATACGTTGTCAAAGAGAAGTATGTCCAGGGGACGTATTTGTTGTGAATACGATGAATATAATGAGAATTCATATGTAAATCAAATACTAAAAACAACTGCTCTACTACTTATAAGATCTCATAAAGTTTCTAAAACATATAGAGATCGATTGCAGAAAGCTGTATTATATTTTTCTAATGTTAATACTCTCAATCCCTATACAATAAAATGGAAATCAGTAGGATATAATCGAAACAATAATAGCTATCGATTTTTAATCAATATCTGCTATTTGGTTATCAATAGTATGCTCCTTAGTACAAATGACGGAAAAATTAATTTATACCAATTCATGGATGATCAAAAAATGCACAGGCTGTACGAGAAATTCATTCTGGAATATTATCGACAAGAACATCCGGAATTACACCCGAGTGCAAGTCAAGTGATTTGGGATTTGGACATGCCAGGAGACTCTGATTATTTGTTGCCATCAATGATTACTGATATAACTTTATCCAAAGGGGATAAGATTTTAATTATTGATGCTAAATATTATAGCCGTTCAATGACAATAGCAAGTGATTTTAATAAAAGTACTTATATTTCAAATAATCTCTATCAGATATTTACTTATGTAAAGAATAAGGATAGATCTCATACGGGCAATGTATCGGGAATGCTTTTATACGCCAGGACCGATGAAGAGATTGTCCCTAATTCGGAATACGTGATGGGAGGCAATAAGATAAGTGTTAAATGTTTAGAACTAAATAACGATTTTGAGGAAATACGAAAGCAACTTGATTCATATGTTCGGTTCTTGATAGCTGATTAAAAGTAAGATTGGATTAATAAGATTAGAAGAGATTCCTATCAGTTTTAATACATCATAGGATAGATATAGAAACCAGAGTACCTAAGTATTCAATTGTAAAAGTAATTGTACCAGTAAAACCATAGAATTTTATCGGAAATATAGAGAGTGTTACAGGAATAGACGCTTATTATGAATATCCGAATGAAGATAAAAACATAGAAATTGTTATTGGTGAAACTTATACGGGACATGTATATTCAATCAATGAAGAGACGAAATTAGCGAGAGTGAGAATATGGGATAAATTAAGTGGGTATCAAACATTACAGCTTGAAGGAGGATGCAGTAAGTAAAATTACGGCATTTTTATTGTAAATATTCATATATTTGCTAAAAGTGTTCCATTTTGTCAAAATGGGTGGTAAAATATGTATTGGGTGGATTTGTAATTCATTAAATCAATGTAAAAATACTGCCAAATATGAGATACATATTATATCAATAATTGGGAAGTAAAGGTAAGATCAACTTATCTGAAGAACTGGAGCACTACTCAAAACTATAGTTTAAAGAACAAAAAGCAATGATAAATCGAGGTTTTTTGATATATTAGTATCGTTAAAGGATAACTAGTTATTTAATACCAAAGGTGAACAGAGAGAGGTAAAATAATATGATACATCATAGAACTATCGCATTTCTTGATATTCTAGGATTTAAAGAAATGATTATGAAACAACCATTAGATGAATTGGCCCATAAATATGAAAGTTTAATAAAACTTACGAAATCATTAAATAAACCATTGAATATCGTAGATAACGAACCTCGTCTTTTTCAGGAACATGATAAAGATGTAAATTGGTGTATTAGTAATGTGTTTTCAGATTCAATTATTCTAATTTCACATAACGATAGTGCTGAAAGTAGTTTAAAGTTGTTAGTATACACATGGAGATTATCACAAATTATGATGGCATATGGCATGCCAGTAAGAGGAGGTATAGCTTATGGTGATTTTTACATTAATCAGGAGCATAATATATTCCTAGGAAAAGCATTAACGGATGCATATGAATTAGAAACTAGGCAAAAGTGGATCGGGGTGTCAATACATAATAGTTTAATAAATGCTTTTCCTGAATTAAATAATAAATCGAATGAAATTAACATAATTAATGTATTATATCCTTGGTATGATGTTCCTTTAAAGGATGGAACCAAAGAAAACCTTCGCGCACTTAATTGGAGATATAGCCTTATAGTACAAAACGGGACAAGAAGTCTATTTAAATCTAATAATACTCAAGAAGTTGAAGAAAAAATAAATAATACATTAACCTTTGCGCAATTTATAAAAGATAGCGGTAAATTATACACTTCGAATGAAGACTGTCCTCTAGAGCTGCGGCCTCTTTGGATTGGTGATAGTGTTCCGCCATTTCCGCATGGTGATAATTTGTAATAAAATTGGGCTTATATAATTATTCAAGAAATTTACTAATTAGACAACTTCATGTTTATATTGATGGACTTGTGTCAATAGCGTAGACACAAAAAGTTTAACTTCCTATGCAGCAGCTTCATGTGCTGCATGAGGAGTCATATCATTAATGGAACCATGAATCCTTTTACGGTTATACCAGGATTCGATATATTCAAATATTGTCCTACGAGCAACATTGAAATCGTAGTACTTATTATGATTGACCTCTTCCTTCTTAAGGATAGAATGGAAGGATTCAATACATGCATTATCATAAGGATTTCCTTTACGGCTAAAGGAATGTATCATTTCCTTTTTTGCAATTAACTCTTGGAACTTTTGACTTGTGTATTGTGTTACAAGATCACTGTGCAGAATAATGCCTTTTGTGCTTTTTACATTCAGGCAGGCGTTTTCTAGTGATTTAACAACTAATTCTGCAGTCATTGATGTTCCATATGCATAGCCAATAATCTTTTTACTATAGAGATCCATGACAGAGGCTAGGTAGGTCCAACCATCTTTAAGAGTATGAATATAAGTAATATCAGCACACCACTTTTGATTAATACCAGAGGCTTCAAAATCTCTATTCAAAAGGTTTTCTTTTTCTTCTACACTTGATTTCGATGAGTATGGGCGAAACTTTTTTACAACGATAGAGCGGAGTCCCATAGAGGTCATGTTATGCTGAACTCTTTTTAGACTTACATTTTTGCCGTTTTTCTTAAGTGTTTTATATATTTTGGGAGCACCATAGCGGCATTTGCTATCAATATAAATCTTACGGATTTCTGCCTTAAGATTATCAGCTTCAATCTGTCGTTTTGAGGGTACACCAAGGAGAGTCTTATAATAAGTACTCCTAGGGAATTTTAAGGTTTTGCACATAAGCTTAACGGTATATTTAGATTTGTATTTTTCGATGAAGGTAACGATTTCTTCTATCGTTTTCTTGCGAATATGGCGGTAGCTTTTTTTAAGATTTCATTCTCCATTTCAAGTTCAGCAATACGCTTTTTCATCTTTTCGTATTCCTTAGAAGTGATTTCTTCCTTCTCGGATACTTTGACTGGAGATAATTCTTTTATCCATTTGTATATCGTTACATTTGCTACACCATACTCACGACTTAGGTAAGTAACTGAACTACCTGCATGATACAGATCAACTATCTGTTGCTTAAATTCTTCCGAATAACGGATACCGTTTTTGGACATTGTTTAACACACACCTTTCTTCGAACTATTGTATCGTGTTAAACTTTTCGTGTCCACACTTATATACTAACACCATAGAAAAGTAAGCTCGGAAAGGACGTAAACCATGGAAAGAGAAATAGAAAATAGAAATGTATTACTACAAACCATTGCGACTATGGAATTTTATCCGGCTGTTATCCAAGAAGAAGTTAACATTTCTAACTACACAAAGTTACCTTTCTCAAGAGTGGCAGCTCTTGGGATAGCTTTTGAACCTGTGGCATCGGCTTTTCAAAGAGTAATAAATGGTGGTGCCACAGGAGGGTTATACAAAGTAACGGTTCCAGCGGGGGGGCACCTAGCTGCTTTTAAAGATGGCAGTGGATATTTAGGCTCTGTTTTGAATAATGCAAGCAATCAGGTTACTGGACAAGCAACTCTAACTCCACTCACTTGTAATCCAACAATGATCTTTATGGCGGCAGCTCTAGCCAATATAGACAAGAAGCTTGACAACATTCAGGAAACACAAAAAGAAATACTTGATTTCTTGATTCATAAAGACAAATCAGAACTAAAAGGCGATCTGATCTTCCTGTCTGATGTTTTAAGCAATTACAAGTATAACTGGAATAATGAAAAGTATATAACAAGTAATCACATAAAGGTGTTAGATATTAGACAGTCAGCTGAGCGAAAGATAGTATTTTACAGAGATCAAATAACTACAATCCTTAGTAAGAAATCGTTACTTCATAGCGATCAGGATGTAATGAAACAGCTTGATAAAATACAGTCTACATTTAAGGACTACCAGTTGGCATTATACTTACTTTCGTTCTCTTCGTTCTTGGAGGTTATACTCTTGGAAAACTTCGAGATGGCATTTTTAAATGGT
Source organism: Bacillota bacterium (assembly GCA_023435925.1). Taxonomy (GTDB): domain Bacteria; phylum Bacillota; class Clostridia; order Acetivibrionales; family DTU013; genus JAEZLF01. The sequence goes on along the minus strand of JAEZLF010000313.1, from coordinate 19,711 downwards.
GTGGTAAGTAAAATTGAAGATTATGCTTACCAGTATCGAGAACTCTACACAAGAAGTTACGATCAAATTGAAGGTGGCTCAAAATCATCAATACAATCTCACATATTAAGCGGGTTGGCAACTGTAAGCAAATTTGCTGGAAAAACTATGGAGAAAGTCCCTATCATAAGCAAGTCACAAATGGATGAAACCTTAATTGACACTGGAGATAGGATAGATGCTATTATCTCCAAGCGAACATCAAAGACAATGCAGACACTTATTGACAAGCAATACAGTAGTTATGTTATGCCTTTTGTTGAGAACATCAAGACAATCAGCAGGATATATAACGAGAATCTTGAAATAGTTTTTGATCACGAAAACTTATACATTACTGCATAGAAAAAAGCTTAATGGTTAATCAATAGCTTACTGTTTTGATACAGTTTCAAGTAAAAGTGAGATTAAGATAACGCAAAGCTCAACAGTGTAAAATGAGGTGCAATATGAGTACAAACTATGATGGTGTGAAATTTTTTGGCATACACGATATGAGTAGAGGGTACTATCTTAAAAAAGCAGAATCAGTATTGGATAATTATAATCAGCTCAATGACTATAATGATATAAATCAAGTTATTGAACTTTTTAATATCAAACAATTTCTTGATAACGGATTACATCTTGCAACATGGGACGATACGGTATTGGTAAAGTATAAAGAAAAAAGTAAGACTATCCCTCAAATGGTGGGAAAATTTTTTTCAAAAATAGATAGCACTAATCTAGCTCAGTATTATGATAAGTTATCCATCATATACATAAGAGATTTCTGGAATCTCATTTGTAAAAATAATGTCTTTGAACGAGTTGAAAAGAGAGATATATTCAAGTTGTTGCGACAGGGTAATATAAGTCTTTGGCATATATTAGAACAGCAGAAAATTGTAAAATATTTCGGACAAGAAATTGCAGGGTATATGAAAATAGCTGATGAAAGTGCGGAATTATTAATGGACCAATTCTTGTCTGATCGAAGAGACACACAAATTAGATACTATTTTCCGGATGAATTAACTCAGAATGACAGAAACGAGATTCTTAAAAAATATGTTGAATCTGAAAGTGCTAATCCAAATTATCTGAAGCTATTAGTAAATGCTCAAGGCTCAATGGAACTTCCTGTTGGAGATCGTTTGCGACGAGATGCAAAGAGTAAATTTGATGAATATTGGAGTAATCAATCTCAACCAAATGCTGGTATTGAATTTGGCGCAGAGGTTTCATTCGTATCCATGCCCAATGACAAAATAACTGAGACTTTTGAGAACAATATAATCAAAGCTACATATAGCAAAGAGTGGATTCAAGAAAACCTTGATTATCCTACATTACTAAACAATTTCATATACCTGTTTGAATATACAGATAAATGGTTCCGCTGCAACTTTCTTTCTACATCTTCAAAGATGAGTGCACTCGAGAAAGTGCTTGGTGTCAAAGGGAAAAGGGATTATAGGATCGGTACGTATTTTACTGTACAACGTTTGAAGACATGTATACAGATGTTGGCGTACATGAAAGAATTAGAGATATATAGTGTACGAATTGAAAGTATATTCCAATGGTTCTTTGAAGTATATCTAATTAATGAATTTCATGTGAGTGGATTTATTTATAATACTCCTTCAGAAAAAACAACCACCTTTGAAAAGTGTAAGCTACTTGCTTCTGCGATTGACGGTGTGCTAAAGCAATACAAGTTGTTCTGTGAAGATGGATATATTGATCGAGATCTTTTAGAAATGTCGTCTGGTCATATTGATTTTAGCGAACTCAGAAGTATGCAAAACAAGAAATACGCATATTCAAACAGTGATGCCATAATAAATGAGCAGTTTTTGCTATACTCTGACCAATCGCACTTGACTTATACAGAGAAAACTCAGAGTAAGTATCATTCCTTTTCGCAAATGATTCTGAATGAGAATATGGTTTTGGATGATTTTGCAGAGTATCAGAAGCCTAATATTATTTGGTTGATAAATAGGGAAAGTCTTATCCAGAATGGAAATAATATTTTGTCTTTGAATATATCGAGAGCCTTTATCCTTGGGGAGCTATTTGAAAGAGAAGTAATATGTCCGTTATATTGTGGAGAAGTAAAACCCCTTATAGAAGAACTGCAAAGAATAGGTGATATTAGATATGAGAATACCATATTCTCTAAGCCAGAGCAGGATTACTTAAATTATATGCTTAACAAGAAGGAATTCAGCAATGGATACGATTTACGGAATAGGTATATTCATGATACTTATTCATTAGATCCTGATATACAGCAGAGAGACTATCTGGAGTTTCTCAAAATTATGGTTCTGATTATTATAAAAATCAATGAGGAATTATGCTTACGTGAGGATTTAAGGAAATAAGTATTTTGAAGTGTAAAAAATATATTATAGAACCTTTTTATGAGTAACATACTTATGCCCAAACGGCTTAAGAAGAAATAATGATAATATATCTGTTTGCAAAAGAGCAACGAAAACAAAACATGGTAAGTATTGGAAAAGAGAATCATAATGATATTAAGGTATTAATGGGTCAGAGGTTATTAAATACTGGATAATCTTGAAAAGGATGATTTGATTTTATAAGTATTCATTCTTTTGTCAACGGGATAAATTAAGAAACGTAAATTTTAGATTGAAGGGGTTTATTATGAGAATTGAAGATCAGATGGTTGAGACTGCTAATAGAATAATTAATTCATTTGGAAAAGGATGTATCGTTTCTAAGAGGGATATAGTCTGCGAATTCTTGAAAATATATCCTAGAAATGCATCTTCTGTAATACCCTCAGACTATTGCTATAACAGGATAAATGATGATTTTCAATCACAAATACATCCAGCACTATTTGAATACATTGGTAGAAATAGCTATAGATGTTGGGGTGAAAACCATCCATATAACGGATTAATTTATCAAAAGCCTAAAGGCAGGGTTAATGATGAAGAAGTTGGTGAGTGTGTTAACGGAGTAAGAAAGTACTATGTGTTATAGCATTTCAAGAATAACTCTGAACTGTAGAAGTTAAATGATAAATTGCTATCTAGTGAATGAACTTATATGTTATTATATAAAAAGGACATTAAAGATATGACTTGAATAATTGGAGGAACAAAAGTGATTACAGGTGATATAAAGAACAAAATTGATAAAATATGGACTGATATGTGGGCGGGTGGAGTGACTAATCCTCTGACAGTAATTGAACAAATTACATATCTAATGTTTATTCGATCCTTAGATGAAAAAGAGTTGGAGAAAGAGAGTTTTGAGACTTTAACAGGAGAGAAGATGGATAAAATCTTTCCTCTAAATGATGAAGGCCAATCTATGCGTTGGAGCAAGTTTAAGGACAAGGATGCCAGAGAAGTCTTTGAAATAGTAGGGCAAAAAGTGTTTCCATTTATCAAAAGTTTGAATGGCAAAAACGCATCTGCGTTTTCGAGATATATGGAAAATGCTATGTTTATGATTCCGACGCCTCAGATCTTACAGAAGATAATAACTGGTTTGGAAGATTTATATGAAAAGGATTTAACTGGTCTTGATTTGCAAGGGGATCTTTATGAATATATGCTAGATAAGCTAGCGACTGCTGGACAAAATGGTCAATTTCGGACTCCAAAGCATATTCGCGAAATGATGGTTCATCTTCTAAGACCTACTCCGGACGATACTATTTGTGATCCTGCATGCGGAACAGCTGGTTTCTTGGTTTCGGCATCAGAGTATATCAGAAAGAACTTTGAAACAACTATGACAAGTGATCAATGGGAGCATTTTGATAAAGGAGCATTTACCGGATTTGATACTGATGCAACAATGCTTCGTATTTCCGCAATGAATTTGATGCTGCATTCAATAAGTAACCCTGACATTGATTATAAAGATAGTGTATCAAAACAGAATGAGATTAAATCGAAATATACAATATGTCTTGCCAATCCACCATTTGCTGGAACTATTGATTCAGAAAGCATAAATGATAACTTGAAAGCTATCTGTAATACCAAAAAGACGGAGTTGTTATTTGTAGCATTATTTCTAAGAATGCTAAAAAAGGGCGGAAGATGTGCTTGCATTGTACCTGATGGAGTATTATTTGGCAATTCCAAAGCACATAAGGTACTTCGAAAAGAGCTTGTAGAAAACCAGCATTTGCAGGCTATTATATCTATGCCTAGTGGAGTGTTCAAGCCTTATGCGGGAGTGTCTACAGCGGTATTGGTGTTCACGAAGACAGACGATGGTGGAACAGATAAAGTATGGTTCTATGATATGAAGGCGGATGGAAAGAGCCTAGATGATAAAAGACAAGAAATAGACCAGAATGACATTCCGGATATTCTGGAAAGGTGGAGCAAGCTGGATCTGGAAGTAGACAGAGCAAGGTCAGAACAGTCATTTTTGGTAACAAAAGAAGATATTATTGAAAATGATTATGATCTCTCGATTAATAAGTATAAACAAGTAATCTATGAGAAGGTGGAATACGATCCACCCAAAATTATTATGGAAAGAATAGATCGAATTGATGAAGAAATTGTAACTTTAAAAGAAGAACTTAAAAATTTACTAAATAAAGATTTGTAAGGATGATCGATGGAGAGAAATAGAATAAGTAAATATTCTGAGCAGATAAGAGGAGTTTCATATAAACCAGAGGATATACATGATGATTTAAACGATAATTCGATTACTTTGTTGCGCGCGAACAATATTTCAGATGGAAACATAAATTTTGATGATGTTGTTTATGTTGATAAGTCTAAAGTGTCTAAGAAGCAGATATTAAAAAAAGGTGATGTTTTGATTTGTGCTTCAAGTGGAAGTAAACATTTGGTAGGTAAGGCAGCACAGATTAACTTTGAAGGAGAGTATACATTTGGAGCTTTCTGTAAGGTGGTTCGACCTATAAATATCAACAATATTTACATAGGTATGTATTTTCAAAGTAGTGAGTACAGAAGAATAATATCTTCTGTTTCTCAAGGTGCTAATATTAACAATATTAAAAACGAAGATATAGACAACTTGTTTATTAAAGTACCTAATGAAGCCGAACAAAAGAATGTTTCGGAGATACTTATAAAAGTATCACAAATAATAATGTATAGAAAGCAGCAATTAGAAGAATTAGACAAGCTCATCAAATCCCGATTTGTCGAGATGTTTGGTGATTTAGCAATCAATCCATTAAATTGGAAAGAAAGTCAATTGATTGATTTATGCACTAGCAAAGATGATATAAAGTGTGGACCATTTGGCACCCAACTTTCAAAGGATGAATATAAAAAGGAAGGCGTTCCACTTTGGGGTATACCACAGATTAATTCTTTTTTTTCTATTATGCCAACTGATTTTATAAGTGAAGATAAGGCGAAAAAACTCGAGGCATATTCAATTGTTAAAGACGATATAGTTATGTCTAGAAAAGGGAATGTGGGCAAATGTGCGATATATCCTGCTGATTTATCAATGGGGATAATGCATTCAGATGCTTTAAGGATAAGAGTTAATAAATCGAAAATCAATCCAGTGTTTCTTATACATCAACTGCATAATAGCAGATATGTTGTAAATCAAATTGATAATGTTAGCAGTGGAGCTATCATGGCAGGAGTAAATGTAACAAAACTCAAAAATATATATGTTCACATACCGCCTACCGACCTACAAAACCAATTTGCTGTCTTCGTCCAACAAGTCGACAAATTGAAAGTTGAAGTAAAGAAGTCATTAGCTGAAACACAAAAACTTTTTAATTCATTGATGCAGAAGTACTTTGACTAGAGTGTTTTTGATACGCTGGAAGTCCATATATGTCGCAGTATTAATGTTATAAAGATTCCATGTGACAGTGAAGTGCGACTCATGGAGTAGATATGGGAGGTTGGAGAATGCAGTATTATGTTTATGCATTAATTGATCCGAGAGATAACAGACCATTTTATATCGGTAAAGGAAAAGACAAACGTGTGAAACAGCATTTTGTTGATGCGGAATTTATTAAGGATGAGCTTACTCTGTCAGATGTGAGTGCTATTGAAGAGAAAGAAATAGAAGGCTTTGGTAATGCTGAAAAAATAGCCATGATCCTTGAACTGTATAAAGACGGCTATAAGTTTGAAGATATGGCTAGAATACTAGCCAAGGATTTGGATGAAGAATCAGCTTTTACGTTAGAAGCTTTCTTGATAAAAACAATATATGGATTTGAGAATTTGACAAATAGGATTGTAGGTAAATACTCGGATAGATTTAGACCTCATAACTACTGGGAGGCCCTCAAAGGTTATGATGTACTGCTGGTACCAGATGATGCTAACAGAGCTAGGATTGATAAACTGAATGCAATGATAGCAGAAAAGTTGGATAGACCTTTAATGGAAATAATGAAAGCTTTTCCTGAATTAACTTTTGATAAACCGAGAGTATTAGATGCAGGTGAGATTGGTATTGAAGCTGATATAGAAGGAACAAGAATTAAAGTAGCTTTAAGAAGAAGAAATTTATATTGCGAGCTTCGTGGCAGAAGAAAAGAACAACATGAATGGTTGGTTAGTCACTTCCAAATGCTTGGTAAGGACGACCTTCTGAGAAGGGATCATGTTTTCTTGCCAAATTGCTGGAAGAGGGAGAATATGACAGATGACATAGAAGAAATGAAACGTAGGGTAGGGCTCATGATTGAACTTTGTAAGGTGAAGTGTACTTATGATGTTTCTGAAGAATTGGCTATTTTACTAGAGTAATAATTACATATAATTCTCAAAGCAACCAAAATTGATATTGTAAACAAACTATAGATATTAGGCATATCAGAAAGAAATTCATTTTCTGATAATAATACAGTATTCAGGCACAAAGTTAGAGATGGACATAAACGCATAAAGTACAAGAAAAATCCTTATCGAGACTAAGGAGGAGCTATGTCAAACTTCGAATTCTTAACATCAGAAACCGAATATGAACTTTTTGCAGCAGCATGTGTTGAGGCAGAGAAGGTTTTAGCCTCATCTCCTGCCGTGTGTGCGATTGGAGCAAGAAAAGCACTGGAACTTGCAGTGAAATGGGTTTATTCTGCTGATGACACAATTACCTTGCCATATAAATATAATCTGCAGTCATTAATTCACGAACCAAGTTTTCGTTATGCGATGGATAGTAGAACATGGGGAAAGATGCTTTTCATTATCAAGTTGGGAAACCTGGCTGCTCATACTGACAAAAAGGTATCACGAAGTGATGCTGTCTTAGCATTGCAAGGACTATTTGAATTTATTGAATGGATTAATTATTGCTACGGAAGTTGCTATCATGAGAGAACCTTTGATGAATCCTTAATCCCTTCAGATAAGATGATACTTAATGTGATTAAAATCAAAGAGCAGGAAAGCTTACTTTTAGAAAAGGAAAGTGAGATCAAAGCCCTTAGAGAAAAAATCGAAGCGCTTTCTGGAAAGTTCACCGCAGAGAAGGAACAGCATAAGGAAGAGAGAACTTTTTCAGCGAAGGATTTATCTGAGTTCGAGACAAGAAAGAAATATATAGATGTCGATCTTAAATTACTTGGATGGGATTTTGAGCATGATGTGAAAGAAGAATATGAAGTAGAAAATATGGGTGGAAAGCTTGGTCAGTGGGGATATGCTGATTATGTTTTGTTTGGTAAGGATGGGCTACCGCTAGCCATTATAGAGGCAAAGAGGACAAGCAAAGATCCGAATATTGGTAGACAGCAGGCACTTCTTTATGCGAAGGCATTGGAAGAACGATTTGGTCGCAGACCAATGATGTTTACCACAAATGGTTTTGATACTTATTTTTGGGATGATGAAAGCTATCCACAGAGAAAAGTAAGTAGTATTTTTTCTAGAAATGATTTGCAGAAATTGATTAATCGGAGAGAAGAACGGAAAGATTTGAGATCAATCCGTATTGATGATAAAATAACAGATCGTTACTATCAGAAAGAAGCTATACGGGCCGTTTGTGACAATCTTATGCAGGGGCATAGGAAGCACTTACTTGTTATGGCAACAGGCTCGGGAAAGACAAGAACGGCGTCCAGCCTCACGGATGTATTATCACGTGGCGGATATGTCACTAATGTATTGTTTTTGGCAGATAGAACCGCATTGGTGGGACAAGCAAAAGACGATTTCAAGAACTATTTACCGGATATGAGTCTATGTAATCTTTTATCAAATAAAGATGACATGAAAGCAAGAATCATATTTTCTACCTATCCAACAATGCTTAATGCAATTGATACTGAAAAATCAGAAGATGGACAGAGTTTTTTTACTCCATCTCATTTTGACTTGATTATTGTAGACGAGGCTCATAGAAGTATTTTTAAGAAATACCGCACTATCTTTGAATATTTTGACGCGATAATTGTAGGACTTACTGCAACTCCAAAAACAGACGTTGATCGGAATACCTATGATTTCTTTGAGATGGAACATGGAGTGCCTACCTATGCCTACGATTATGAAACAGCTGTTTATCAAGACCATGTATTAGTTCCATACTATAATATTGAAACATCAACAAAGTTCCTGGAAGAGGGAATTGTTTATGATGATCTTGATGAGAAAGATAAAGAACGTTACGAAGATGACTTCGGGGATGACGAAGGTAATATACCGGAGTATGTGCCATCCCCTACCTTAAACAAGTTTGTATTCAATGAAAAGACAGTTGATCTTGTAATGCAGGATTTAATGGAAAATGGAATAAAAGTAGAAGGTGGAGACCGGATTGGTAAAACAATTGTGTTTGCGCAGAATAAAACTCATGCAGAATTTATACTAGCACGCTTTAATAAACTCTATCCTGGTTTGAAGGGTGAATTTGCAAAAAGGATCACCTGTGAAGATATTTATGCGCAATCTGTAATTAAGGAATTCAAGACAGCCAATAAACCGCCTTATATTGCTGTGTCTGTGGATATGATGGATACGGGGATTGATGTGCCTGAAGTAGTCAATCTTGTATTCTTTAAAAAAGTGCGCTCCAAAACAAAATTTTGGCAGATGATAGGACGAGGCACCAGACTATGCAAATACCAGACTTTCTTTGATAATCAGGATGGTGAATATATTGATAAAAGGCGCTTCTATATTTTTGATTACTGTGGTAATTTTGAATATTTTCGTACAAATAAGCAAGGAATAGAAGGACAAGATACAGAAAGTATCAGTGAGAAAATATTCAGTAAGAGGGTTCGGATTGTACAGAATCTACAGTCTGCAGAGTATTTAGAAGACAAATATCAGGTATTAAGAAGTGATCTTGTTGAAAATGTTTTGCATCAAATACAAGGACTGAATAAGGATCTGATAGCAGTAAAAATGCAGCTACATCATGTTGAGAAATTTGATAAGAGAGAAGCTTTTTCTTATATATCAGAAAAGGATTATCATGATCTGTCGTGCCATGTAGCACCGTTAGTTACAATGGATGACAAGGATGAATATGCGAAGCGCTTTGATAATTTGATGTATGGATTAATCATTACGCAGATGGAACTGCTTCCGGGGTTCAAGAAGGTAAAGAATCAAGTGTGTAATCTGATGGGTGCATTATTGCAGAAAGCAATTATTCCTAAAATCAAGGAGAAACTTCCTCTGATACAGACTGTTACAACGGATGAATTCTGGATATCAAATGACATAATTATGTTTGAAATGGTTCGTGTGGAACTTCGAGATTTAATAAAATTTACAGTGGATGATGGTGTGGGGAAGCAGCCGATTATGACCAGCCTCGCTGATCCGGTTTTATCACGAAAAGAGGGAGATCTTTTGAATGCTGCCTATGATTTTGAGGATTATCGGTTAAAAGTAAACCGTTATATCGAGCAGCATAAAGATCATATTGCTATTTGGAAAATACGAAACAATGTAAAGCTAGAAATAGGAGATTATGAAGCCCTTAATAATATATTTACCAAAGAACTAGGGAATGAGGAAGATTACAAGAGAGAATTCGGTGATACTCCATTTGGATTACTAATCCGCAAGATTGCAAAACTGGAACATGAGGCTGTTATGAAGGCATTTTCATTGTTTATCAATGATGAATCCTTAAATCAACAGCAGATCGTATTTGTAAAAAAGATTGTAGATTATATCGAGCAGAATGGATATATCGAGAATGTTACAGAACTGATGAAACCACCGTTTGATAAGCCTATGAGCTTTGTGAAGTTATTTGATAGCATGAAGCAAGCCGGTATTATTAAGTTGGTGAATGAGATAAAAGAAAATGCGTTAGAAGTGGCGGGGTAGTAAATCTTATAATATTTAATTCTAGATGGATTTTATTGATAGTCTGTTATTTTGAAATGATTTTGGTGGCAGAAATTTAATACGATAGCACATTTGCGGGTTCTTAGGAACCCGTAATTCCCTGCTGTTTAAATAAAAAGGAGCAATTGTTTCATAGCTTAATCAGCTAATTAGCAAAAGCCCCTCCAGTATTATACGGAATGATTTATTCTGATTTTAAAGTTTCATTTTTAAATGAATTAGAGAGATTAATAACTGGCAATATTAAAGGATTGATATTTGCAGTAGAAGTCAAAGAGGCAATTATAGCTCTTAGAAATGGAAACATAATGGCCACTGTGTTTTCGTGAAGAAGAGTTTGCTTTAAAATTTCATTCTCTGTATCCATCTTTATTTCAAAAAAACCAGTCATAGTAACATCCATACTAAATGGTAATGGATTTTCATCATTTGGCTGTAAAGAAAAAATTAATTGAACATTATATTCATCGGTGTTGCTACTTGCTATATTCATTTTAAAAGATGGTGTTATCTTTAGTTCGTTTTCGTTAACGTAATTTGGATATAAATGAAAAATTATTTCATTTACTTCATAACCTTTAAATTGCATACAACTTTTAGCTAACTCTGACATTAGATAGCCCTCCAAAATAAATATTATCGCAGTTAAATTTATACATGTATTGATTTGGTTGATACGAAAATGGTTTTGATCCAGTTATAACAGTGGGTTTTAATCCTTCCAAAGCTTCCATAGCTTTATCATAATCGGATTTAGAAATAATACTGGCACTTCTTTTTAGTAAATGTTCAAATACATCTGGAAAACCTGCAAGTTCCATTAAAATATTTTGAGCAGTATCTTGTATACTTCCTGTTTCATATCTGGCAATTGTTTTTTCTCCAAAACCAAGAATTTTTGCAAATGTTGTTTGTGTTATATTATATCTTTCTCTTATATGTTTGATTTCTTCAGGTTGTAATAGCTGGTGCAGAGTGCGATACTGTCTATATGCTTGCTGTAAATTAATTTCATCGAGCTCTTCGTTCCAAATTTGTTCACCACAATGTTTACAATAGGTTATTTTAGCCATAACTTCAATAGGTTCATTTTTAACAGGATATAATTCTTTTTCTTCCTTGATTTCAATATCTCTTTCTTCCCTGCATTCTGGACAATATTTCATATTCTTCCTCCTTTTAAAAAAACAGGTTATATAATTATTATATGTTATCAAAATGAAAGCTTATTATTTTAACATCCCCATTTTCTTGATATTCCATTTTAAATTTTATGTATATAAGATTTCCATATACATTTTTTTTGAAAATCCAGAGCATATCACTTGATGGTCTGTCTTTATCTATTTCAGGACCAGATATATAATCAGTTCTAGATAAAGAATAAATTTCATTTAAAGCATCTGACCAAGTTATACCAAGTCGAGCTATCGTTTCAATATTCTTTCTTCGGGGAACTGGAATGTACTTTTTGCTAACTATAGCACTTCGCATATCTACAAGTATTTGGTCAATTTCTTTATCTGAGGCTGTCAATATATCACCATCCCTTTGTTAGTATCATATGATACTTTACCACTTTTAAAGCAGTGTGTCAAGTGTTTAATATTCTATAATGTAATAGATATTATATGGTATCAATACTTATGAGTATTGACACCGATACTATGGCATGGTACAATCTGGGTATCAGGCGGTGTCATAATATAGTGTCATAAGTTGGAGGATAAAAAATGAATTACGGCTATTGCAGAGTATCTACTAAAGGACAATTAGAAGGAAATAGTATTGAAGATCAAATATCTTGTATTAAACTGAGATATCCAGATGTTGAAATTGTAGTAGAAACTTATTCCGGTATTAAAGAACGTCCAATATTTAAAAATCTTATTGAAAAGCTTACATCATGTGATACTTTGATTGTTACAAAGCTAGATCGTTTCTGTAGAACAGCAAAGGAAGGATTAGGGTATATTGATTTTCTTATATCAAAAGGTGTGAAAATTCATATTCTGAATATGGGGTTAATTGAAGATACAGCAATGGGCAGACTTATAATAACTAATTTATTGGCCTTTGCAGAATTTGAACGATCTATGATTATTGAAAGAACGCAATCAGGAAAAGCGATCGCAAAAACTAAGCCGGATTATAAAGAAGGTCGACCTAAATTATACGGAAAAAAGCAGTTGTTGCATGCTTTATTGTTGTTAGAGACGAATAGTTATAAACAGGTTGAAGAAATGACTGGCATATCTAAAAGTACGCTAATAAGGGCAAAAAGAGTGTATGGAAAATGTATTTAATATAGACGGAAATACAAATGATATTAGTTTCTTACTTTATGATGCATTAATTACAATTACAACGATAGATTTCTGTATTTTAATATTATTAAGAGACATTTGTCAAAATTGGGGTAATAAACAATAGAATTAATAATTGTGGAGGAATTAAATATGTATGAAGTTTCAACAAATGATTTAATCAGGTTCTATAGTAACAAGGACCCAAAGCCACATTATACGACTGAGTTTATTAAGGAACATCAGCAACCAGGAGGTGGGTACATTAATTTTGCTAAAGTCTTTCAAACTCAAGGAAAGTTTGTTGGAGAACCTGGACAAAATGACAATTATGAAAAAATTAATGAGTTGATAAAACAAGGAGAATTAAACAAAGTATTTGCTTTTGAAAAATTAGACACCGATTTTATCACAAATATCAAAGTGGACAAGACTATAGGTGAGCCGAATCAAAAATGGCATTTGTTAGTGTCATATTTCGGGCAAACAGAACTTGAAGGGGGAAAGGCAAAGGCTGATCTTTTCAAAAAAAGTATTACATGTCCAGAACTATGGCTATGGTTAATAGAAGTAGCTAAGGACGATGAAATACTTTGTGAATATGACATAGAAGTAGTATATAATCAAGGTTTGAATTATAGAGCACGCAAAATTACAAGGAAAGATTGGAGTGATTTTCTTGATTCATATAGAGATAAGGTTAAAGAAATAATATTCAAGTCGCTAAATCTGTAAGCTAATTAAATTGTAACTTACTCTGGAATTAGTATATCTGTTCCTGTGTACGATTAGAGGTAAAACTCGGTGGATATGTTTCCACAAACGGAAAAATCATGGTGGAATAAATCAACAGAAGATCAATTGGAAAATCTCACCATTATATTGGTGGAACCGTGCTTGATAGTGGTATAATTCCAGTACTGATGGTAGATACGGACACCGATAAATATTATCGGGTTACAGAGACAGGAAACCGGTTGATTCTTCCTTATGATGAAGAAAACTAATTAATCTAAAGTTGATAATTCTAATTGGCTCTGTGGCGATGGAACGCGGGCTTTCATTTTCCTGGAATCGTGTCTCCCGACGTCAAGAATATTCAAATGCTTTAGTTTCCTCATTTACTCATTTTTTATGAAGTTTGTTCGTGAAGAATAAGCACTATGCAATCGACTGCATAGTGCTTTTATAAACTAGCTATTTTCGTTGAGTTTCTTCTTTCAAAGCTTCTAGTATCTTCTTAGCTTTCTTCAACGTTGGATTGTTTATTTTAGCATAAGGTGATCCGACTAACTTGGGATCTCGCTCTTTAAGTTCAACAGGTACCCCACCATGTGAAAATGTGAAAGACATAACTTCAACTCCCTTCTATTACTCATTATAAATTAGTTTACGAGTTTATGCAATATTGGCTCTTTTTCAATCCGATATAAACAAAATATCAATATTGATGTCTGAAACTAGTGAGATTTAGTTTGCCATTTATTAAGCAAAGTATGCTTGTGAGAAGATATCGTTAATTTTTATTGGCGGCGCCTTACCTAAGACAAAGTTCTTTGTAATGATTACTTCATTAATATCTGAATGATTTGGAAGATCAAACATTAAGTCTAACAACAAGCTTTCCATAATGCTTCTAAGAGCTCGAGCACCAGTGTTTTTTGTATATGCCATATGAGCAATTGCATCGACAGCATTGTCTTCAAATGTTAAGTCTATATTCATATGGGAAAATAAAGATCTATATTGTGCGATCAGTGATTTATTAGGTTCTAGCAATATTTTTTTTAATTGTTTTTCTGACAACTTTTCAAAAGATGCGATAACAGGCAGCCGACCAATAAGTTCTGGAATTATACCGAATTCTTTAAGGTCATCACTAGTAATTGATTGGTATGGATCTATGTATTCGGATGAAAAGTCATTTTCACTTGAGAGTGAGAAACCGATTGGCGATTTATGTGAGGTTCGTTTTGATATAATTCTTTCTATATCAGGAAAAGCACCACCACAGATAAATAGAATATTGCTGGTATCAATCATGATTTTTGCATTACTATTTAGATGTGATGAAGGAAAGCAAGGAACGCCAACCATAGTCCCCTCCAGAATAGGTAAGAGAGCTTGCTGTACTCCAATATGACCTACTGGATTTTGGCTGGTACAATTTGTTGCAGATAATTTATCAATTTCATCTAAAAAAATAATTCCATGTTCAGCTTTCTTAATGTCATGACCGGCTAACTGGTATAAGTTCTGAACAATGCTCTCTACGTCATTCCCTATATATCCGGACTCAGTTAATGAAGTGGCTGAGGAGATTGCTATAGGGAGCTGCAGAGCTTTTGCTAAAGACTTAACGAGGCTGGTTTTTCCACTTCCACTTGGACCGATCATTAAAATGTTCGATTTTTCAAGAAAAATATCGGGTGATGATATTCTTACATAGTGATTGTATGCGGCAACAGATAATATTTTTTTTGCGGTTTCTTGTCCTATGATATCTTTACTTAATGAATCATATATTTTATGTGGAGATACGATGTTACTTGGTTTACCAGTTTTACGATATAATTCCTCTGGATCATCACAAAAATGTATTTCTACTCCTGCTTCGCTAATATCACATAAACAATGAGTACAAGCTGTTTTTCCATTAGTAAACGGGATTATATTATGATCTTTATCTAATGACTTATTGCAAATACAGCATTTATCTATAATAGCACCTCCAAAAAATATATATTATGACAAAAGAGTAAAATGATATACTCATATAATACTCCTTTCGCTTACGAAATGCAAGAGAAATGAGTAATAATGAGTAAATTATCTTTACTATAAGGTGAGTATATGGTATATTTATTCTGAGGTGAAAGACATGGGAATAGGAAATCAATTGAAACAAGTACTTGATGAGAGAAATATGAATGTTAATGAGTTTGCTAATATATTAGGAGTAAGAGCGCAAAGATTGTATAACATTATTAGTAGAGATACTAAAAAGGTTCAAGTTAAGTTGCTTCAGCAAGTTGCAGAAACACTCGGGGTCCCTATTGATTATTTCTATTCTGAGGAACCATTAGGCGATTTCATAAAAAACAATATGAAGTATGACAGCGATTATGATAATCGCCAAAAAGAAGACAAAGATGAGAGCGAAAGAAAATCTAGTATAGCGTATTCTATGCGTATAGATCATGAAATGGGAAAGGATATTTTTGTAGATATTGAAACGGTTGAAGCAAGCTCAAACAAGAGAATGTTTCAAATGTATAGCTATTATTATCAACGATTAAACAATACTGGTCGTAAAGAGTTGTTAAAAAGACTTGGTGAAATGATACGTATTAGCGAATATACGAAAAATGATGATCATCAAGATGAACCTTAAGATTTATTGATACCTTAATATTGACAGGCCAAAAAGGTTGCATATCACGCAACCCTTTTTTATTTGAGTTCTCTGTTACGATCGTGAGACTTTTATTAGTTTGCTATATAAGTCACTATGAATTGTACAGGCGTCAATATGTACTTTTCTTAAAAATTCACTTTCAGACAAGACATTGTATTCTTTTGTGAACATACTATCAAGGGACATACTAAATTCATGACACCATTCATTATATGATGTCATAGTACCATCTGGATTAAAAAGTCTCTTAACATTCTCTTTGGGTTCATAGATCATCTCAAGAATATCATTATGATAAAAGATGCCAATAGCTTCTTCTTCAAACCTTATCCATAGTGTATTATCATTTTCTCTGTATGTCGGAATAACAACCTTATCATTATAGTAATATTCCATATAGGCTAGAGCATTCATGCAGTCAGCTCTTCCTGATACATCCTTATAATGTTCAAGAATTCGTTTGTGACCAACAAACGTATAATTATAATACCTATCAAGTTTCACCATATTATCACACCATGAGATTAATTGCTCTTCGCTATCTTTGATAATACCTGATCTTGTTAAATTCAGGACCTTTATTCTTTTTACCTCAAACTCATAATCTTCTTTCACGGAAGTGGGAATTTCTAAGTCAACTAATAGGACTCTATTAATCCATGATCTAGCCGTTTCTATTTTTGTTTTCTTTAATGGTTTTGTTTGTAAAGTTTTAAAAGGTTCTTGTAATATAAGAACAGGACCATCTTTGGCTTTTGATACTCCAATGCAGAGCAGCGCAAAAGATAATGTTATTGATTGCTTATGATCCGCTTTCAGGCTTTCTAAAATATTATTTAATAGATAATCCTCAAAAGTACAATTTACATATGGGAAAAGTACTTTTGTATGTGTATAGAAAACAGTATTAATAAAAGATAATGGTAAGCGTTTGAAATATACGCTACCATATAAATCTTTAGAACAAAATATATTTCTTCTTTCGTTGTTCTCTAAATCCTCATAATGAGCGATTTCATTCTTGAGAAATTGATTTCTTTCTATAAGCTTCTTATATTCATCTGATTTTCGTAAAAATACATTACTCATAATTAACCTGCTTTCATAATAGTGCTTCAATCATCATTATTTTGTTATATACACTGGCATACCGGAACCTTCTGCAAATGTTTGAGTAATGATTACTTCGTGGCAGTTGAAATCGGAAGGAGCCAGATACATGATATCAAGAAGAATATCTTCAATAATGCTTCTTAATGATCTTGCACCAGTTCCAATAGAATAGGCTTTTCGTGCAATTATCTCAAGAGCCTCATCTTCAAAAGATAGCTTGATTTTATCGTATTGGAATAGTTTTTGATATTGTGATACAATCGAATCTTTAGGAACGGTTAAAATTCTCTTTAAAGTTGCGACATCCAACATTTCAAATTGCGTAATAATTGGTAGCCTTCCAAGCAATTCGGGGATCATTCCAAATTTAAGTAGATCCTCAGTTACTATTTTATTATTTGATGCTATGTAATGATTATCCAGTGCGTTACTAATTTGGTTTGATTGATTATTACATCTTTCTCTTACTATGTCATCAAGTTGGGGAAATGCACCACCACAAATAAAGAGGATATTTGTTGTATTAATCTCAACCATATCACGAAACATACCATATTTGTTGCCTATTGTAATAGTTGTTCCCTCTAATAGAGTCAGTAGAGCCTGTTGTACACCTATACTTCCGACCTCTCGCTGCTTTGTGGAATTAGGGCATGACAATTTATCTATTTCGTCAATAAATACAATTCCTCTTTCGGTTAATGCTACATCTTTTCCAGCAGTAATATATAATTTCTCGATAACCGAATCAACGCTATCACCTATATATCCTTCTTCTGTTAATGATGTTGCTGGTGTAATAGCCAATGGTACATTGAGCATTCTTGCCAATGATTTAATAATATGGGTTTTTCCACTTCCAGTAGGACCGATAAATAGTAAATTTGATTTTTGGATATCGGGGTCGTTAAGCATTAATCGTTTATAGTGATTGTATACAGCAACGGATAGAGTCTTTTTTGCGTTTTCCTGGCCAATAATGTATGCGTCAAGTTTTCGCTTTATATCTAGTGGCCGTAAAAGCTCAAGTTGATTATTCATAATGTTGCTTTGCTTTTGCTTATCAATTTGTAATTTCTTACTTTCAATATTCCAGATCAAAGTCATGCATGAAGAACAGAGTTTTTTTGTATTGATCATTGTTAACTCGTCCGGACTAAATTCTTTTTCACAAACTTGACACGTGCTTTTTTGTTCTCTCATACCGCCAGTCCTTTCTTTTTGTGACTAAACCATCAATCGTATAAAGAATACCTTAAGGTCTGTATTCGATTGATTGGATAGTCATTCCTATAGCTATGTAAGCCGATAGATGTAATAAGAATACGGTTTACCCATGATTCTGCTGTAGCTAGTGGCGTATTTTTTAGTGGGTTTGACACAATTGAACCAAATGGATCTTCCAGGTATAATATGGGGCCATCATGTGAAGAAATGACAGCGGAGCAAAGGACAACAAAAGACCTATAGACGTACTCATCTTTCATATTTTGCTTGTACTTGTCAAGGTGATATGAAGATAAGTTGCCTTCACTATAAGTTTCTGCTATATCTTGGTGAATCTCAAAGAAAGACCTTTTCCACTTTGTTCGATAATTTGAGATTTCTTTAATATTAGAATAGAAACCGTCACGCGATGATACGAGATTTCTCTTCTGTACTATATTGCCAACGAGATATTTTCTCTTAATTGCATCCAGTTGTTCTTCTAGAAGAGCATTTTCTTTAAGAAGAAATCTCTTGGACTTGTAAAGGTTTAGCAAGTTTATTCCTCCTTGGAATGATATAAATGAGTAAATATATATACTATAATAATCCAAATGAGTAAAATTTTCAATAACAAAATGGATAATAATGTATAATGCATTTTGTTGGATTTTAGTGAGACATTACAGATATGATAGAACGAAAATTTTTTTGTTAATAGTGCGAATAGGGGGATATATGTCGGATTTTTCTTATAGTAGAATTAACAGGATAAAAAATTGATTCTGCCAAAGGCTGATATGTTATACAATGCAGTAAAATCAACTGTTATAGACTTTAAAAAACGTTACCCGGTACCACGATTTTTTCTTTAAAACTGAAAAATGTTGACTGTTATTTTTTAACGCTCAATTTCTTTGATATAAAAGCGTTAAATCAGTTAATATATTGATTATAAAAGATTAACTATTCTTAATATCACCTGTCATAATGGACTTGTGTCAATAGCGTAGACACAAGTCCAAGGTTAAAAAAAAAAATTATAAAATTAAATTAAAAAATAATTAAAATAACTATTGACAAAAGAGTTGGTGTTATGATTATTATATATGTGTCAAATACATGTAGTTGTTTATTGTTAGTCTACTATTGAAGAGTGATCTATATAAGGTGATGTTTATTTTGACCGGGAATATTTCGGAGGTGCTTGCTTTCGGATTTCGACGAAAGTTATAATTGAATAAGTTTATAGAGGTGATCGGTTCACTTTTTATGTGGGACCTATTTAT
>JAEZLF010000248.1 GCA_023435925.1 Bacillota bacterium | reverse complement strand
TAATAATATCTTGCACTATATGGTTTTTATAATCTTCTTCCCACACCTTGTCAACGAAACAATACCAGCTTTTTTGTTCCGATACATATAAGTATCGCCCACGCAGCATATCAGCAAAGCGTTCACTGTTACCTGCATCAGTACATTTATATGACTTTTTTAAATCTGCTATTTTGAAAGATCCTGCTTCATACTTAGATGCACTCGCAACGAGTGTTTTTATTTCATCATCACTCAAAGGCGGTTTACACCTGTTTATATTAACTTGCCAAACAGCAGCGTAAATTTCATCAAAATTTAGCCCCTTTGCCCTCAAGCTGCTGGCGATTCTGAATAACGTATCATTTCTTTCGCCTTCCGGGATGACCTCATCAACACTTTGCAACCTTCCATTGGCAGATTTACTGGGGTTTTCACCTTTTATTAACGTCAGCCATGAATTAGGAAGTTCCGCAAATTCAATTTCGTCAGGTCTTGAACTGGCTTCCCATTCATATCTGTTACCTGATATATGCATGCTGGGAGAAACAACTATTAACCCACCATCTGCACGTACATCAACTCCAGGGGCAAGGCTTTCATCAACACCTACTCGATTTTGAACTGTACCACCCGGATGTTTGAAAAGTAAATGTCTTCCTCCACCACCTGTTAACGCCTCAATCGTATCAGGTAACTGACCATATTCAGCTTGAAGGTCATTTAAATTTTCATCACCACCATGTCGGGGATCGATATCTAGCACTATAAAGCCTGACCCAGATCCAGTAGCAATTCCAATATTTGAATCCCTCCATGTTGTAAACCAGTTGGTGATTTTGCCAATGTCTGTGGTAGCCTCATTGGGCCAATTTACTATCCTTGGATGTTTGCCAGAACTATCACACTCTTGCCCCTTAGAGCAGGTACACTTTCCATTCTTTATAGTGTGAAGCGGTATAACCCTCCATCCCATTTTTGCATATGCAACTCCAGCTTTAAGTACTTTAGACACTTAACTTCACCTCTTGTTATCGTGTGAGATCTCTTTTATTACGCCATTTCTACCCATCAATATTCTGTTTTACAACCGTTAGCTTACTGAGCTCTTTTAACACGCCATTCTCTGAGCTGGCTGATAACCTGATCTGGTTTTCCTGCCAGATCTCAAGCTTTTCTTTTACAAAAAGCACCCTTCGTCCAATGCGATAATAAGTTCCGTCAAGTACGCCGGTTCTTACATACTTCATTAACTGGTCATATCCACATCCAAGAAAATTACACACTTCTTTTTGCTTGTTGTCCGGGTTTAGTCTGGTCATGGTTTACGCCCCCTTTATATCACTCTCCGTTGCAGGAAATAAATCCTTCTCAGTAACACCCAATGCTTCGGCTATCCTTTTACGCCACCCCGGAAACGGGATTATCCTACTATTAACAATTCCACTTATTGTAGATGGAGCTATTCCTGTTCTCCTGAATAATTCAAAACCTGATACTCCTTTTTCTTTCATTACCTGCCTAAGATTGTTTTTATACATCCAGCTGCCCCTCCCTCATGGACAATTTAATATCCTTATTGACTTTCTGTCGTTAACTATAATATAATATACATTAGACAAAAATTCAATATTTAGACATAAAGACGATGGACAAACTTAATTGTACAATTTTCTACTTAATTAATTGTCAAATGGAGTGATAAACATGGATTGTAATTTAAGGATTGGATTCAGTGATGATAAAATAATGACTGGCATTACGGACGATGGTAAATACTTCAGAGCACAAATAGGAGATGCTTTAGTAGAGTTTGTAGAAGCGGATATTGTTAATTCTCTTGACAGTTTTTTAAAAGAATACATAAAACAAATTCTCATAACGGGTCAGGCAGATGATTCACTCATAGATGATTTGATAGAAAACTCTCAAAAACATTTTAAAAACAAATATAGAAATAATACTGCTAATATATGTGGGACTGCATTAGATGCTATTACTAAGCAAAGGCCAATATCAGTTTCTACTATATATTCTTTTATTGATATGGTTTTAGCTGACTTATATCCATTTTTCATGCACAGTGAGAATTTAAATAACATCGAAGGCATGATAGTAAAATCTATATGTCGAATTGCACATATAATTACAGACTATTACAATGAAAAAAATAATTTTGGCTACATAAAGGTGTTAAAATATGATTTTTTTGAAACTGCTTTTAAGAGGATGGGATTTCATAACATAAAAGTTGATAAGCACTATCGTCAGTATTTAAAAATAGAATATGAAGCAAAGGGAGATGAAAATTTAGATCACTACTATATTGAAGAAGACATCAACCATATAATAGACCAGATTGTTGATTTAAGTCCATTGGCTGATATAATTTCCTCACAGGAGAAATTTAGAAAAGCTTTATTTTGGGTGCTTGATTCTGGGAACACTGACCTATTGGAGTTGACCGGTCAGCAAAGGTTATTTTTGTTCAATAACTTGTATAACTATCCTATTGATCCGGTTGCAATTCATAAAGGTGATCTATCTGTTGATTGTATTACTGTGAAGGATGAGTTGGAAAAAGTGAAAATCATTTCAGAGATAAATGAATCAATATCGGAAGATAGAAAACGAACATCAATGTTTCCCAACGACATATTCTTAACTTCCCCTGATGATAATATAAAAGTATCCACCCATACTATTGATTTAATTAAAAAATACGACTTTAAGATTAGTGAAGTATATGATATAGAGATGCTTGATCAAATGTTGTATTTTGAATTTTTAAAAATGGTTGACTACAATATTACCGTGAAGAAATGTGCATATCAAAAATGTGGCAAGTATTTTATTAACAATAAATATAAAAATGCAATGTACTGTGACCGAGTCCCCAAAGGCGAAACGAAACCCTGTAATGTAGTTGCTCCAAGAAAAAATTACGCAGCAAAGTTAAGGGATAGTGAAATAGCAGGGGAATACCGTAAAAGATACAAAAAGCTATTTGGAAGAATAAAAATAGCAGCCATACCAAAAGAAGAGCAGGCAAGATTTAATAAATGGAAAACTAAAGCAGAACCATTAAGAGATGAAGCATTAAAGACAAATATGGATTTTGAATTATTTAAGAAAGAATTAGATGATATTGAAAGGAGTATTAGAAATGGCAGGTAATTTAACTGAATGGGCTCCAGGTAAGTATAGACTCAGGTATAAGGATAAAAGCAAAAATATCACAGCTAAAAGCTTACGGGAAGCGGAACGTATGCTGGCTAAGTTTGTTACTGAAATAGATGAAGGTAAGGCTGTAACAGGAAAATATACCTTTAAGTCATTCGCTGAAAAATGGCTTAAGGAATACGCAGATATCAACCTTGCACCCATGACTGCATACCAACACAAAAAGGTACTCGAAAACCGTATATATGATGCCATAGGAAATTTACGGCTTGAAAAAATTACTCCGTTGACTTTAACAGAGTTTTATAATAGCATGCGTCAGGACGGATCCAGGACAGATAAAAAGCCTGGTCGGTTATCAGAGCGAACAATACGCCTTCACCACTCCACGATCTCGGTTATATTTGAAACAGCAATCATGTGGAGGGTATTTTCTGGATCGAACCCTTGCCAATTTGTTAAATTCCCGAAGGAGAAAAAGCAGCCGGCAAAGTTTTATGATGATAAACAGATTATGGATATGTTTAAAGCTCTTGAATCAGAGGATATTATTCATAGAACAGCTATAGCCCTTGCTATTGATAGTGGTGTACGTGAAGGAGAGCTTAGCGGCCTTCATTGGGACGATATTAATTTTGAGAAGCGAACCATAGCCATTTGTAAAGCTAGTCAATATATACCAGGCAAAGGTACTTTTGAAAAAGATCCAAAGACACAAAATAGTTACAGGACAATTGTACTTCCTCAAGTCACAATAGATCTGCTCGAAGAATATAAAAAACATCAACAAGCAAGAGGATTCATTTGTACTGGCCATAATTCATTATTTGTAAAAAGCAACGGAAAGCCTAAATACACCTATTGGCTTACAACTTGGTTTCCGGCATTCTTAAAACGTCACGGGCTACCGCATTTAAATTTTCATGGTACAAGGCATAGTAGTGCAAGCTATTTGTTGAATATGGGTACAAATATTAATGCAGTTGCTGACCGGCTGGGCGATACTCCGGCGACAATACTAAATACTTACGCTCATGCATTAAGGCATTCTGATCAAGAAGCTGCAGATTCTTTCAGCAGACTTCGTGAAACTAAATAATTTTGGACAGAATTTTGGACAGAACAGCATAAAAAACAATACAAAAGCATACAATGCGGAAAATATTAGTAATCAACGGGAAATAACAGTAGCAATGCTTGTACAAAAGCATACAAAAAGCAACAACACAAATTCAGGGACGAAAGACTCTCTTTTTTTTTTTACTTTTTTAACTTTCATACTGTGTAATAATGTTATATAATTAAGTAATCGGTTTTCGCGTAATACCAATATTTCTAATGAGGTGGCGTGTAATGAAGAATATTCCATTGTATGAGGTCAGGAAAGTAAAATCGATCAAGGATGTACTTGTAAGCAGCACTGAACAGTTCAGCGAAAAAACAGCGTTTCTGGTCAAGCACAAAGGCAGCGAAAATTATCATCCGGTGACTTTTAAGCAGTTTAAGACCGAAGTAGATGCGTTGGGTACAGCATTGATTGGTCTTGGTCTCAAAAATGGAAGAGTAGCTATCATCAGCGAGAACCGTTATGAATGGGCTGTCAGCTATATGGCAGTCGTAAACGGCACAGGAGTCGTAGTACCTCTTGACAAAGAACTCCCTGAAAACGAAATTGAAAACCTTCTGGTCAGGTCCAAAGCAGATGCTGTAATATTTTCTGCCAATTGCAGAGATCATATTATTCATATCTCAAAACGAATCGATTTTATAAAGCATTATATTGATATGGATGGGCAGGATGACAACGAACATGGCTTTATCCCACTGAAATCTCTCATTGACAAGGGCTTGCAAAGAGTTGCCGAAGGCTGTATGGATTTTATCAATGCTGAAATAGATCCGGAAATAATGAGTATCCTTCTGTTTACCTCAGCAACTACAGACAAATCAAAGGCTGTTATGCTATGCCACAGGAATATTGCCGAGAATCTCATGGCAATGAGTTCTATGCTGAATATCGTTCCTTCCGATATATTTCTGTCGGTCCTGCCGCTACATCATACGTACGAAAATACTTGCGGCTTTCTTTGTCCCTTCTACCGCGGCGCTGCGATAGCATATTGTGAAGGGCTCAGACACATACCCAAGAATCTGCAGGAATCCAAAGCTACTGTTATGCTTGCCGTACCTCTCATTTTTGAAGCCATTTACAGGCGTATATGGGATCAGGCGGCGAAAAATCCGGAAGTACTTAAAAAATTAAAATTCGGAATCAAGCTGAGCAATCTTTTGAAAAAGGTAGGCATTGATATTACCAAGAAGCTTTTCGCTCAGATCCATAATAATTTCGGCGGCAACCTCAGAGTTTTCATCAGCGGAGCTGCAGGCATCGACCCTGAAGTAGCAAAGGGGTTCAGAAGTCTGGGCATCTTCTTTGTACAAGGATATGGACTTACAGAATGCAGCCCAATCGTTGCTCTAAACAGGGATGTTGACTTTAAAGACGATGCAGCAGGCTTACCGCTGCCCGGTCTCGATATCAGAATTGATAATCCCGGAGCAGATGGCATCGGCGAAATTGTGGTAAGAGGAAAGAGTGTTTTCATGGGGTATTATGAAGATCCGGAAACGACAGCCCATGTCATGGAGGACGGCTGGTTCCATACCGGTGACCTCGGTTACATGGATAATGCCAAATTTGTTTATATTACCGGCAGAAAAAAGAATGTTATTGTTACAAAGAATGGGAAAAATATATATCCGGAAGAAATCGAAATACTGCTGGGAAAGAGTCCTTTCATCAAGGAATGTATCGTATACGGTAAGGATGACCCTGTGTATGGAGATGTTGTTGTATCGGCTACCATCGTTCCTGATATGGAAGCAATACAGGCCGAGTTTGATGGTCGTCAGCCTTCCTCTGAGGAGATACATGAACTGATTCGCAAAGAGGTCAAGGAAGTAAACAAGAGTCTTGTTATTTATAAGTATGTAAAGGATTTCGACCTTAGGGAAGAAGAATTTGCAAAGACCACTACCAAAAAAATTAAGAGGTATGTAGAAAGTTAAAGTCGAATATGAAGCATAGGAAACAAAAGAAAGTATGGACTGCAGAAGAGCTGTTGAAACGATATAAAAAGAGATATCATGCCGCATTGGGTGTATTGGCCGCTTTTATTGCCCTTGCGGCATTTTATCTGTATCTGAATTATGACTATCTCGCCTTCAAGCACTTTATAACAAGCAGTTATATCTATACAGATACGCTGGATGACATCCTTAAGAAAGAGCTCGGCACGGATTTAAAGGGAAAGTATTTCGCAAACTTTGACAACATGGTCATTTCCGTTGTAACCAAAAGGATCCGTGAGGAGAAGGGAGACCGGTATACCTACCTCTACACACCCTCCAGCCTGGTTCAATATCATCAGGAGGAAAAGAAGGAAGCTGCTGGTTCCGAGATAAAAGTGCTCGACGATAAGACCCTCTATTTAAGGTTGACAAACTTTTCTTCCTACACGCTTAAATTTATGAAAGAAAACACAGATTTATTGAAAAGCAGATCCAATATCATCATAGATCTGCAGGATAACCGCGGCGGCGACATCAGTGTAATGGTGGACATCTCCGGTATGTTTCTGCCCAAGAAGTCTATTGTCGCAACCGACCGGTTCCGTTGGTGGGAGCATGTATACCGTTCAGACAAAAATCAACCTTTAAAATACGATAAAATCATCATCCTGCAAAATGAAAATACCGCAAGCGCATCAGAAAACCTGATTGCCGCGTTGAATGATAATCTTGATCATGTTGAACTGATTGGAAGCAAAACCTATGGAAAAGGTATCGGTCAATTTACACTATCACTCCGTCGTGGATATGCTGTAAAAGCCACTATTCTTCAATGGTTTACACCGAAGGGTGTCAATATTCAGGGAAACGGAATCGATCCTGAAATCCAGTATACCGGTGATGATATTGTGCAGTTTGCATTAGGCCGGCTGAAGGGTTGAGACATTTGTCAAGCAGATGAGCAGGATGTCACGACTTAAGCTATTTGCCTCTTCTGCTTGAGCAGCGTATTATGGCTTCAGCTTCAGAAGCTCCACCTCCTCCGGTGACAGCTCTTTACATTCACCTGGCTTAAGTCCTTCATCCAATATCAATCCACCCATTTGAATTCTCTTGAGGTAGATAACGCTTTTATCAACTGCTTCAAACATCCTTTTCACCTGATGAAACTTTCCCTCGTGAAGCACCACTTCTATTTCGGACCTCTGCCCCGCTCTAATGATTTCCAGCTCGGCTGGCATAGTCTTGTAACCGTCGTCCAATACAATGCCTTCTTTAAAAAGCCTGACATCTTTCTCTGTCGTCAACCCGTTAACCAAAGCGTAGTATTTTTTTGGTACATGCTTTTTGGGCGAGAGTAGATTGTGTGCCAGCTGTCCGTCATTTGTCAATAAAAGCAACCCCTCTGTATCGATGTCCAACCTCCCTGCCGGAAAAAGGTCAAAGCACGAAAATTCATCCGGCAGCAGATCAATGGCTGTTTTCAGCTTATTATCATATGTCGCGGATATAACACCGGCTGGCTTATTCATCATAACATAAATGAATTTACGATATCGAAGCAGCTCACCATTCACTTCAATTCTGCTCACTATCGGGTTAACGTGCTGCGATGCATCCTTCACTGTGCTGCCATCCACAAGGACTGCACCGTCTTTGGCAAGCCATCTGATCTCGCTTCGGCTGCCAAATCCAAAATTAGACAGCAGCTTATCCAACCGCTGTGTATTGTTCTTCACATTTTTATTGGTCTCTCCCGCACTCGTCAGCTTAATCGCCTCCAACCTTTCGGATACATGTTTTTCAGCATATCACCTGTTTGCTTTGCCCAGCCCATGGTCCATTCATCTGCACAAACCGCCGTAAATCCCTTCTCTCCTTCCAGCATCAGCGTCTCACCCTTCAGATAGCTGTTGATTTCTCTTCCTGATGAGTCTAAGTTGATTGTTCTTCTGAAGGCTGAGCGATCCAGCGCAGTCACTAAGTGGTGCGAAGGTTCAAAGCGCTTTTCTTCAAAAGTACCTAGAAACCATCCAAATTTGGATACTCTCAGGCCATCAAGTTTCGGAGGTTGCTCCGGTAAATGGTATAGATTTCGGCCTTTATGAAAGTAAATGCCCTCAGGAATACCGTTCATATGATCCTTAATAAATGCGGGATAGCTTTCCGGCAGCGAATCACAGTGCGTTGCATCTTCGTAATCAAACAGTCCAGCCCGTCCTGGGGCATTTCTGATAAATGCAGCAGTATTTGCTCTACTCCGGTCTGTCTTCATCAGCTTTGCTACAAAATGGCCTTCGCCTTTTAATCGATGAGGCCACAGTCTTGCTGCACGTGTAACAGGCTCATACCCGCCTGCCCATTGAGGTCTCCCCCCCTCCATACCTGCTACCTTTGGAATTTCCATCAGCTCATACCCCTCGTGTGTTTGCAAAAATTTCACAATCATCTGCTCATCTTCCTCAGGAGCAAATGTGCAGGTTGAATAGACTAAAGTTCCTCCCGGTTTTAAAAGGCGGTCTGCACTATGCAGAATTGGTTCCTGAAGCTGTGTGCAGCGCTCATAGCTAAAACTCTCCCAACTCTTTACCGCCGTCTCATCCTTTCTGAACATTCCCTCCCCTGAACAGGGGGCGTCAATAATAATTCTGTCGAAGTACCCTTCAAAATTCCGCACTAGCCTCTCAGGGGATTCGTTGAGTACGATAGTATTCCGAATGCCATACAATTCGACGTTTCTAATCAGGGCTTTTACCCTCTCAGCATGATTATCATTAGCAACCAGCAATCCCTTCCCCTTCATCGCGGCAGCGATTTGCACAGTCTTCCCACCCGGCGCGGCACACAGATCCAGCACCTTTTCCCCCGGCAAAGCACCAAGTATCTGTCCCGGCAGCATAGCACTCGGCTCCTGTATATAGTAAACTCCTGCATGATAATATGGATGCCGTCCGGGCGAATCCTCCCCGGGTATATAAAAGCCGTCCGTTGTCCATGGCACTGCCTCCAGCTGAAATGGAGACACATTAAGGAACTCCTCGAGTCCGGCTTTAAGGGTATTTACCCGGAGACCGTACTGTCTCTGTCCGTTCAGGGCGATTATGAGCTCGTCGGCTTCCTTCTCGCCAAGCAACTTATTCATTCGATCTACAAATGCCTCAGGCAGTTTCATCTGCTCGCTCCTTAGAAATATATCTGTTATACAAATCTGTAAAGGACATTCAGCGAACTTCGTTC
>JAEZLF010000246.1 GCA_023435925.1 Bacillota bacterium | reverse complement strand
AGGCAAGAGCGGGAGGTATAAAACTATGATGTTCAGTGGAATGGCGTTTGGCGGGTTGTTTTCTATTTTCTTCATACTGGTTATCGGAATAATCCTGTTCACGATTATAAAAGGAATTGCGCAGTGGGGCCATAATAATCAACAGCCGGTACTATCCGTTACTGCAAGGATTACGGGCAAAAGAGCCAATACAAGCCATCACAACCATATGGCGAATAACCATATGCACCACTCTTCATCGACCACTTATTACGCAACCTTTGAGGTGGAGAGCGGGGACAGAGTGGAACTGCGTGTGTCTGCCAGTGAGTATGGAATGCTGGCCGAAGATGATTATGGAAAACTGACTTTTCAGGGAACCAGGTATCTGGGCTTTGAACGGGAGAGATAATGGAAAAGTGCGGTGGTGGGCTTCTGCTTTCCCACTATTGGATGGCGGCTGCCTCGGCGATAACCTATGTCGGCCCATCAGGCTTTACCCAATGCGGGTCCTTGGCGTTAGTGGACACGTTTGCCTGATCATCAACAATAACCTTTAGGCCATAATATACCTTGCCGTTTTTAAATTGTAGTACAAACTCATAGTAATATATGCCAGATTCATTTGGCAGGTTGATCATGATATCTCCATCGTCCATCACATAATCATCTATTAGTTCAATGGCACCATATGGATTATATCTGCTTATGGAAACTATGTTAAAAGGAATTCTGCGGCTGCTGTCTTTGGTAAAGCGTTGTGTGCTTATATAAGCAGTCAATGGAGTGTTTTGTGGTTGAAATTTTAATGTCCCTCCATCGGAATAGTCCATCTCATAATATACTAAGCTGTCACTTTCAACAGAACGGTCGCCATAATTCCAACTGTATGTGCCTGTTTTTAGCTTTGCTGAAAAACTAACAATATGTGCATACATATCGGGAACGTCTTTACTGCCAACATATGCAGATGTTAAAAATAAAACACTCATGACACAGATTAGCACAAGACTCGCAATACTTATAATGACTCGACGCTTTTTGAAAGCCTCGCCTAGCTTAATCATTTTAATTCTGCGCTCCATATTGTCTTTGCCATCCACCATACAAAGGAGCTTTGGGACAAAAGAAACATTGCTATAACGACTCAGAACCTCCACCAATGAGCGTAAATAGTCCTTGCTGTTCTCGTTTCCGACGCGATTTATGACATAATTATCGTTGGCAAGCTCCATGTCCTGTCGAATGAAGTTAAACATAATCCATACAAATGGATTGAACCAATACACCGCTTGCAAAACCAAAAGAAGGTAATTGATCAGCATATCAAATCGTTTGTAGTGAGAAAGTTCGTGGAGCAGGATATATTTTACACTTTCATTTTTCATTTCATTTATGTAAAGAGGCAGTATTATTTTTGGCCGGACTAATCCTAAGAGAGCCGGAGAGTCGATATAGTCCTGTGTGAAAAGCTGGGAATCACATTTCATTCCAATGGCGGCCTTGCATTCTTGGAGTAAAGTGATGTGCTGCGGACTGGTTTGGTGTTTGTGCTGCCTTAGTTTGAACGATAGGCGTATACGACTTATGAGCATAAATAAGGCGATGGAGACAACACCTAAAAGCCATAGCAGAGGAATCGCCACATCAAAGATAAGCGACTTTAGAAAAACTGTTTGTACCTCTTTTTGCAGATTGGTGAATGCGGCTTGCTGCTCAGGTGTAGGCTTTTCTATATTGACGAAATCGTGCTGCTCTCCTCTGATCTGGTCGTATTCATTGCGGTATGATATTTCCTGGACCTTTGCCACATTATTAAGAAGTGAAAATTCAGTTTGTGGCCTGTAGGGAACTGCAAGAGCAACAAGCACCACAATCCACATTGCATATTTCCAGGCTGGTGATATATTGTCGTCTGCGAAACGACGAATCAACAAAATCACTACACCGATACAAAGTGCAGCAATAGACATAAAAAGCAGCTTGTAAAAAACTGGTGCAATGATAAAGGACAGTTTATTAAGCTCATTAAAAATTGTACTCATAGGCTATTCCTCCTCTACCATATTCAGTATCTTCTGCAAATCCTCACGGCTGATTTTTTCTTCTTTTACGAAATTGAGCAGCATTGTCTCGGCAGAACCGTCAAATACCTTTTGTATAAAGCTCCTGCGAGTTGCATTGGTATACTCATCCCGTGTAACGAGAGGTGAATACTTGTAGATGCGTGAATTGATTTCTGTAGCTTTAATCGCTCCCTTTGCCACAAGCCTTTGCAGCAAGGTTTTAAGTGTGCTTTTATTGCCATCCATGTCTGCGAATATTTCCGGTGAGGTAAGTTCTCCTTTTTCCCACAGCACCTTCATAATTGGAAGTTCTGAATCGGCAATCTGTATTTGTTTTTTCATTTAAAAGCCCTCCATTTGAGATGACTAATGTAGCCTAATTTCAGTTTACAGAAGTAGTCTCGATATGTCAATAAATTATAGAAAACTATTGCTAAACTTGAAAGACTAATTATTAAAAGTAAGCCCAAAAATGAAATTTTTTGAATGGATTGCAGAAGTGCATCTCAGATAAAATCGAACATTACTGTGGGCATGTTCACGCGCACGGATATATGGCTTGTATAAAGTATAAAAATAACAAAGATGTAGAAGTATAATTTTGTAGCCTAAGCTACTAATTAAGAAGAAATTATGAAAATGAGGTGAGTCAACATGTGTACAGGATTAAGTATCCAATCTCAAGAGGGCAAGTGTTTTTTTGGAAGAAATATGGACTTGGCATATAATTTCAACCAAGCAGTTATGATTATTCCAAGAAGCTATCAATATCAAGATAGAGTAACAGGTAATGCAGTAACCAATAATCATGCTATGATTGGGATGGGAACGGTAATTGATAACCACCCTGTTTTAGCGGATGGTTTAAATGAAGTGGGCCTTGGTTGTGCAGGACTAAATTTTGAAGGGTATGCATACTTTGAAAAGGAACCTATTGAAGGAAAAAATAATATTGCACCCTATGACTTTATACAATGGGTATTATCAAATCATGAAACAGTAGAAGGGGTTAAACAAGGGATTGGGCATTTAGAACTCGTTGATTGCCCTATCAATGACAAAACACCTGTTTCAATGCTTCACTGGATGATTGTAGATAAGACAGGAAAGGCTATTGTGGTAGAGAAGACAAAAGACAGCCTAGCCGTACATGATAACCCCATAGGAGTGATGACCAACAATCCTACCTTTGATTGGCATCTAACTAACTTAAAAGAGTATTTACATCTGACACCAACTTCACCAAAAGTAACTAAATGGGGTGAGCATACGTTAAAAGCCTTAGGTGTTGGAGCTGGAACATTAGGTATACCTGGTGACTTTGCTTCAGTTTCCAGATTTGTAAGGATTGCTTATCTTCGCTCACATATGCCTAAAATTGAAGGAGATGTACAAGCCATAACACAATTTTTTCATATGCTGGATTATG
>JAEZLF010000208.1 GCA_023435925.1 Bacillota bacterium | reverse complement strand
GCCTGCCCCCGCCAGTGATTCCAGTATCCGCTTAAACGAACATCGGTGATACTAAGATTGGTCAGCTTAAATCGTACGTCCCGGGTCTGGCTGTTACCATTGGGGGTTGTTGCTGTAAATCTGGCGTTATATTCACCTTCCGGTATGTTTTCAGGGATTGAAAGGCTTCCTGCCCATACCTTGCCGGCGCCTTCACCCTTTCCTGTCATCGTATAGGTTCTTTCATAGGCAGTTCCCTGAAACAGTGCTGCCGTTACTGTACTTGCATATTTGGTTGTATGGGCATCCGCTTGCACAACGGTTCCTCCCACCACTTCATACGGCAGGGACGGTTCCAGATTTAAAGGTGTTGAAACATGAACCTCAAAGCTCTTAGCTGCAGTATTCCCATTCCCCGCATCCGCCCATATCCTGAATTGATATGTTCCATCCGGCATTGTTGCAGGTATCTGATCCGAGAAATCGTTCCATTTGATGTCATTTCCATTTCTTATGCCGGTTGCATCATTGAATCGGATGCTCTCCTCCGCCTTAGCCTGTCTGCCGTTCCTGTCAAACATCGCATATTTCAGTGTCGGTATGGACGGATGCCGCGTCCAAAGGTTAAACGCCTGCAAATATTCCGATGCCGGTATTCCGGGGTTCCTGGCATCATTAACAATACGTATGAGGCTGAATTTCTGATCCAATGTTCTCAGTGAGGCATCAAATTGCATCGGCGGAGCTGCGCTCAAAGTAAAATTCATCACGAAAGGATCTGACCAATACCCTTCGGGATCCAGAACATAATAATTCAACTCATAGGTTCCTGCCGTAAGGTTGTCCGGTATTCCGTAGTTCCACTGCCCCCCGGTTCTTCTCCACATGATATTACGGTCTACGATTCCCTTGTCCGCCCGGCTATACTGATGATCCGGGTCATACGACAGATCCTTCCAGGTGGTCTTGTAGGTACTGGCAGCAGCATTGTAATCCCAATCCAGGGTTGCAAGAGCAATCGGTTTTCGCACTACATACACTTCCAATGATGTATTACCCGAATAATAAGAGTATTGGGCAAAATTAGGGTCTGTGGACGGATAATCCCTGACCCTCCTGTAAATCGTATATTTCCCCACATTTGCCAACGAGGATTTTATCGAGGTATTCCATCCGGAAGCTTCATTGAATTCCATAGTGGTCCCAGGTTCACTGCCGGTGGGATTATCGTAATAATCTTCTTCATGAACATACTGCATACCCGTTTCGATGATAGGATCGTTCTCGAGATCAAGCTGACCGGCATTCAACACAAAATTCTCATTTTGAAGCATATAGAAGCGTTCAACGTCAGGGCTATTGGCCGATATATCCTGCAATATATCATCCATTACTGCAGCCATCGTCTTGCCTGATACGTTAAAGTATTTGTCATGGGGGCGTTGTGTTTGTATCTGTGAAGTGCCTGCCAAATACAATTTTGCCGTTTTTGCATATTCCATAACCATATTCAGGTCGGAAGGCTCCGTTATACCATTATCACTGATGTACACAACATATTTTGCCGAGGTCGGGTTAAATGGATCCGTATAAGGCTGGCGCACATCCTTATAGATTGTACCGGAATAAAACCCGGTATAATTGTCATACCAACGAATATTCGGCACCCAATAGGATGCGGTTCTGGATACGGTACCGGAGTATCCTGCATAAGAACGTGTCCAGTAGTAGTAGCCTACGACATGAGGCGGGTGAGGCTCGTTATGGCCGCAAGCCCACGAACTGTAGTTGTATCCATATGCGGAAAGCGTACCGCTGTATCCTTCCCCATCGCTATACGATACACTGGACGGCGGATAGGAGTCGCTTGCCCCATGTCCGCTTGTTGAGCTTCCTCCCGCTGATGCAGTTTTGGTCTCGGTTCTGGTCTGATAGCTGCCTTCATCCCGCGAATAGGAATTGTTCGTTACACTTGTCCTGTTCAATGTTCCTGAATAGCCGTTGCTTGAATAAATTGTTGTTAATGAGGGGTAGCTACCTCCGGAATTAATGCTTGTGCTTGCAGGCTGTGAGTAAGTATAGGTTTTCATATCCCATATGTTTACGTTTGGGATAATATTTTTCTCCAGCAGCCAATTAGATACATTCACCCGGTTACTTTTGATATATTCCACTTTTTGAGCGTCAAGGTTTTTATCCAGCATCAAATACACATCAATCGCAGGGCGTTGAATGGGGATGTTGATATATAAATCGCTCATCGGTCGGAAATTGTCCACCCAGAATTCAACCTCGTAGATGGCTTGCTTTTTGTCTGCATTCGTTATAAATTGCGGCAGCGTGTCACTTACGATGTCTTCCTGTGCCTTTAGGACGTATTTGTAATACCCCAGCTTCGTCGGCGTATAATCAGGGAATTTTTCCTGATTGCTCCATGAATTCAGTACTCGGTCAACAGTGCCGTCATTATCCGAATCATGCCACAGCTCGATACTGCTTGATTGGATCACATCTCCGTCTGTGCTGGCTATGAGGTAATACCATGCACTCACCTTATCATTGCGTGTAAATACGGATTCGGCAAGGTTAACACCAATGGCCGGACAAACATCCTCCAGCACTTCATAGGATACGGTATACGGGTCGGACCATTTGCCCAATGTGTTTTTAACTCTGAGGGTCAGGGAATAGATCCCCGGTTCCTTATACAGTAACTCCTTGGATAGATTGGTATCCACACCTTTACGCAGTGGTGCCATATCTCCCCCGAAAGTCCATTCGTAATCCACGATAGGGTATTGATCCAGTACAAGCTGAATATTTCCCGCATTGCTGGTTTCCTGAACCCTGATCAGCCTGTTCTGCTTCCATGTACCGGAATTGATTTGGAAGTTTGCAATAGGCTTTGTGGGATAAACGTACACATAATCCTTTGAAACATATTGAACAGGCGTGTCACTCATGATATCGGCTTTTTGCTCGTCCGTAAGCCCGATCAGCGATATTTTGCTTGTATTCAGGTTATACCGGACAATGACCTCTGCCATATAGCCGTTAACGCCTGTTACCTCCGGAAATACATATTGGCCGGAAAAGAACGTTTGGTAGTCGACGGATTGACCGTTTACATACAGCTCAACACCGGATACCGGTGTCATATCGGTATGATCCTCTGCATCACGAAAGGGAACTGAGTCAAAAGCGATTTCACCGATATGATGATCGATGGTGACTGTCGGAATATCTATGATGATAACCGGCTGTACAGGTGGCTGGGGCATGGGTTTCATATGAATGTTGTAGTCCAGCTCTGCATTATCTTTGTAGCCCCTGTGATCATTATTGTATAGTGGCTGCCCGGTCGCTGTAAGATGTAGCGTCCTGTTCCGGAGCTTTCCGTAAGTGGTTTCGATTTCAAATATTGACGATCCGGTATTATCCACCTTTTCGACATTGGATGCATTTTGGGTGGAGCCGATATCTGCGGGAGGCGTAAAAGTGAACTCCCAGCTTTGAATATCCTGACGGGTGTAATATACGGACTTTAAAACAGGATCATTCATTGCCGCAGCATCCTCTAAAATAGCCGAAACCTTGAATCTAAGCTTAACCTTTTTGTCGTCCATAGCAGGACCGGCATCCAACACTTCATCTGCTGTCAGCAGTGTGATCGACGCCGTGACGGGCAAGTCCTTTTTCTCTGTGAGCTTTGGAACCGCGATGGTCTGATACCAGATGGATCCGTCAGGCCTCCGGTGGAACATTCGTCCCTGCCCTAGTCCCAAGGTCGTCGGCGCCGATTCTACATAAAGGTACCGGAATACCTCCGGATCAATTTCTTTACCAAGCAGCGGCACACCGCCGTATTGCGCCATGGACTTGCTGATCCAGTTCCGCACGCCGGGCTGGACAGCGGGGTCTAGATAAGTCTCTTTTCCAGTAGCCGCATTATTATATGTACTTTCATAGTCAGGTTTGTTTTTATAACTGCTCGGTAACTCAATCCATGGATTTTTGATCCAATCCCTCTCATCAAACTGTGTAACGGAGGAATCCACTTCGAAATACAGGTTGGTCAGCTTGTTTCCGCTGACATCGTAGCCGTGGTATCGATATTCTCCCCGCTTCCCATTCTTCAAATAATACCCTTTGTTTGTCTCAACCGGCTGTCCCGGCTTTTCGGTGGAATTCTTAAAGCCCACAGGACTGCCGGTTCTGTAGTTGTCCGGTACATCGGACCATTCCCCATAGCAAAGGATATGATGATCCAGCCAGAGCTTCAGATTGACATATAGCTTTGTCCCTTTAGGGCCTGTGATGTACTGAGGCGGCACACTTCCACCCGGAAGAGATGGCAGCTCTCCCTTATACTTGTCGTATAGCTCCTTTCCGGCTTTGGTTTCGTCCATAAAGGTCATACCTGGACTCTCGTACTTCAGCTCATCGGCTGCTGTAGCTTTTGTCAGTGGGATAGCGGACAGGAGCAGCACAATAGATATGATAATCGACAATTTACGTCTACCAATTAAATTACTGTTCATGATACCTCCAAAATACTATTTCTCTCCGGATAGCTTGATATACATGGAAAAACCGCTGCCGCCGCCCCGGATTTCCGTGAACCGGTCACTGATCCGTGGTGTCTCATAGTAGCTGCTTCCGTCAGGCTTACTTGAAGTAAGATTCATGTATTTATCATGAAGTACGATGGCCTTGCTTGCTTCCTTACCGTATAATGCCTTTAATATCTCGTACATATAGTCTGCAAACAGCTCCTTATACAGCTGCCTGTTCCAGACCGATAAGGTGTATGCATAAGAATTCTCCGGGTCTTTATATACGTTATTTGAGCTAAATGAAGCAATTTTGTTTATTGTACTATCCTGCTTCCAGGCCTCATAGCTTTTATACACTACAGAGCAGACTTCGCCACCGTCAGGGTTGTAAAAATATGTCACATACCCCTTTGCTTTCGGTATGGCGCTCTGCATCACCTTTTCAATTTCAAAATATTCCGCTATGGTTCCGGGATAGATTTCCATAGGGTTGCCCAGGTTATCCTTCAGCTTAATGACTTCATCCGATCCGGGAGCCGCCGGCTTTCTCTCTGACACATCCAGAATGCGGATGATTACTGCTGCAGCCTCCGCACGGGTCAGCGTGCTGCCGGGATTGTACTTGCCCGATGAGCCTTGCACGAGGCCTATCTTATATCCATCCAGAACAAACTGCTTCAGATCGTCTGAAATTTTTGCATAATCGGATATCTTGCCGATGAGGTACTTGTCATACTGAACATCCGGCCTTTTGTCTGCCTTCAATGCGGTTCTTACAATGATTCTGGCCATTTGTTCACGGGTCAGCGGCAGTTTATAGTCTGTGAATTCTCCCTTCATTACAATACCTTCTTTTAAAGCGGTGTCGATAAAGGGCTGCGCCCAGTACCCTGTCGCCTGCTCGATCCTGTGTCCCATTGCCATAACCGCCATCTTGATAAACTGGTCCGCCTGAACAGCTTCTCCTGGCATAAATCTGCCATTGAAGCCTGCGATAATATCCAGACCGGTCAGCTTTCCTACAACGGTTCTGCTCCAGTGCCGTTCCATATCGGTATATCGATTGGCATACCCTTCAACAGCAGACGTATCCATTTCCGCTAGCTTGTCCTGCAACGGCTTGATTCTGTATGCTGCCTCACTGGTTTCAACATCACCTGTGCCGGCTTCTTTATCTAGAATACCCATGCCAGCGTTTTCCGTTAAAGCACCCGTGCCGGCCGTTTTTGTCGCAGCACCTTCGCCGCCCTCTTCCGCTAGTATAACTATGCCGGCTCCTTTTACTAAAGCTCCTGCGTCAATCACTTCTGCCGAAACACCTGCCGGCACGTATAATGCCGCTGCGTTCATTACCATAATAATCAACAGGACCTCAATCCATTTCCGATAGACTTTCGTCCGATACCATCTCTGACATGTACGCCACCCATGTAATGCACGCAATGTATGGCGTAATTTTAGCTTTTCTATCCTCTGAACCATCTGTCATTCATCCCCCTATATAAACAAATTCGCTATTCGCCAGCTGTAATCTGTCATTTTCCTTTAGTTCAAATTCCTTATTGCATTCGATTCGCTTATCGTTAATAAATGTACCATTCACAGAATTCAGGTCTTTGATAAAGCAGACACCATCTTTATATAGGAGCTGGGCATGCAGCTTACCGATGGCGTTATTTCTGAGAATATAATCCGCATGCCCCTCCAGCCTGCCAATAATAAAATCGTCCTTATCAATGAATATATCTTCTTCTCCACTGGATTTCCCTATGCTTTTCAGCATGCGTATACCCTTTGGGCTGCTTCCCAGAAGCTCCGTTTTACAGGATATGTGATCTGCCTTACGTTGAACACCTGCCATTGCTTCATCTACACCAGCCGAAGCTGTATAACGAAAGTCTATAGCAGCTTCTGCTGGGCGAGCACCTAGAGCAGCTTCTGATGGTTTGTCGGTATTCAGAAAGCCCAAAATGGTTGGGACGCTTAAGATACTTTCAGCACTTGTAGTTCTTTGGGCACTTGTGACGTTTGGGGCGCTCGAGGCGCGCGGGGCATTCGTGGTGCTCAAGTCGCTTGGTGCACTTGAGATCCTTTTTGTGCTTGTGACGTTTGATGCTCTTGAGGTACGCTTCTCTTTTTTGTCTAGTGAATCCGATTTGTTACCAGCCGTCATGTGTATCAGCCTTGCAGCAGTGAGCCTCTTTATCAGCAAGACTTCCACTGCCAGTACAATCATTGCGACTGCAATATACGTAGTGGTTGGGTTATTTCCAATCTTACTTAAGAAGTTGCGGCTCAGGTAAATGATACCGCCCATGATGACCTGTGCAAAAATCACGAAAGCCAGAATCCCCTTTGATTCTCCCGCAGGCTTCTTTTCAACCGGTGTCTCTGCATGGCTTGGAGACTCATTCTTTTTTTCTTTTCTATCTGGATCAGTATGCGCCACTGCCCTAACTCCCGAACCCGAGTCTGCTCTTCGAAGAATCCGGTCATCCGGACTGGTTCCTGCTGACTCCATTGTCCGAGCCACTGACTTGGTTCTAGCCGATTCTGCCTTCCGTGCCACTGACTTAGTCCCTGACACCACCGCATTCCAAGCTACCGCCTTAGTGCTTGACATTCCTGTACTCCGAGCTGCCTGCTTAACCCTTGACACCCCTGAATTCTGAACTGCCTGCTTAACCCCTGACGGATCCGCATTCTGATCTGCCGTCTCATTCGGCTCATCCCCGGCCGACTCTGCTTTCGTTCCGTACAGCAGCTCATAAAGCAGCGTAGTCAATCCTCTGATATGAAACGTCTCACATTGAACAGCGGCCAATATCCTCTGTACAAAGTTTCCGTCATCAAAACCATCCACATGAACATGCTGCAGCACCAAATCCGAAATAAAGCCTGTCAACTCAGCCCGGCCGCCTTCATTGAGCATAGCCGGAATATAAACCAGTGAAACCTCCAGCGTCTCCGGACTGATATATATGTACTCGGGATCAAAGACGAAATTACTGTCTGTCAACAGATATCCAGCTGAATCATGAACTGCTGCCGTAATGCATAGCAGTAGCTTCAGGAATTCCTCCCTATTTAGTTTTCGTCTTTCCAGAAAAAAAGACAAAGATATTTTCGATGTGATATTGTAATAAAAACAGGCAGTACCGTCTTTCCTGACTAATTCCACCGGTATCATATGTCTGATCCGGTTATGCTGAAGCA
The DNA here is from genome assembly GCA_023435925.1 of Bacillota bacterium. Lineage (GTDB taxonomy): Bacteria > Bacillota > Clostridia > Acetivibrionales > DTU013 > JAEZLF01. The sequence continues at coordinate 4,782 of JAEZLF010000208.1, read as the reverse complement.
TTAGTACCTGGTATTCCAGTATTCTTGCACCGCATCTGACAACAAGAAAACTGGCAGCTGCATCGCTCTCAAATGTGAATTCCAGCCCGTCCTCTCCAGCCAGTAAATTCGTCATTCTCTGAGTCATTTAACCCGCTCCCCCCAGTTGTGTCATATCTCCCTTTACACTATTGGTCTGCGCTGCAGACGTCAAATTCTACAACTGCAGTAAGTTCATTCAATCCGTTTTTACTTTTAGTTTATCTGATTGTCTTTTCTGATGTTACCGCTATTCACATCCTTGGTTATGGTATCATCGCCAAAAACGCTTTCCATAATATCCGTTACAAAATTGATGATCGCGTCTCTGAAAATGAGTGCAATACCTACCAACACTGCAATAAGCACAACGATTTCCACAGTTCCCAGCCCATCTTCCTCCCGTAGAAAGCTCTTAATCAAATTTGTCAATTCACACACCTCCATTTGTTATTGGTTCCCTATATATTCTTTAAGGCCAGCACAGCCGGCAATCCGACAATAAGCAATATTGCTGCGAACATCAGCATCATTGGCAACAGCATTCTTGTAGAGGCTTCTTCCCCATATTTTCTGGCGATATTTTTGCGCAGCTCCCAGCATTCATTGGAAAACACTCTTAAAATAGGAACAAGCTCAGCATTCCCTTTCTTGATATTTTGGAGAATAACAGATATAAACCTTGTAATAACAGGTACACGGCACCTTTTTGCAAATTCTTCATACGCCTTGTGCTCAGGTACACCGGACCGGATATCCTGCAGTGTCAGATTCAGCTCCCCATATAGCGGTGTTTGCCTGCTGCTGTCGGCGGCAGTCCTTTCCCATGCCTTTGTTACTGTCATACCCGCATTAATCAGCAGTGTAAGTTTATTCACAAAATCAGGAAAGTCCAGTTGGATAGCCATTCTTCGCTTTTTCACTTTCTCAAATAAATCTTTGTCACTGAAATAAGCAATCCCTGCAGGTAGAAGTATGCAAAACACTACATATCCGGCATCTGCGACAGTAAAGCTTCCTACAAGAAAAGCAAAGGACAATGACAGGAGCATCAGAGATATTTTCCTGCCCCAATGGACCCTGAGCAGGAGAACAGCCTGCTTAGTACCGTGTAGCTCGGCTATTGCTGCAAAAAGCTTTCTGTCATAAGTAGTATTAAAACTGTATTTAAAGGTTTCCAGCAAATATATTCCTATGGGAAGAAGTTTTTTTAAAGGATAGGCCTTTTTATCCAATGCGTGTACAATATCCGCATATCTGGCTGATGCTAACAGGAGAAATGCCGCCAGAATGCAGGAGAACACCAAAAAGACAATGATCATGAACTACCCCTCCATACAAAATAATACAGGAGTCTTTCCCCCGGGTTGTCCGATTTTCTCTAAACAAAGTCTGTTCTTTCAAAACACAATCTGTTTTCCCTAAACCTTGATATTACTTAATTTTGAAGATATAAGCCCGGCAACAGCAAGTAAGAAAATCGATATTGTCATGGTAATCCTGCCTGCAGCCGTATTGAAAACTGGACCCATATAATCCGGAGCACTGGCTGATAATAGCAAAATCATCAGTATCGGAATTACATTGAGTACCTTCTGTTCAAATTTGCGTTCCGCCAGCAGCATATCTATCTCCTGCTCCACTTCGATCTTGTCGTTAATGATTGCAGATGTATTTTTAATGACTTCAGAAATGTTACCGCCTGATCTCTTGCAGGTGTTGAATACATTGACGAAGTTATCTACGTCCTCCAGTCTTACACGTGATGCGAAATCTGCCAGAGCCGCTTCCAATGTTTCATTCATTTCCAGTCTGCTGATGATCCGGCGCACCTCAACGAGTATAAAGGCATCCGGCTCAGGATACAGAACCACCAGGTCCTTTAACACTTCTCTGAAAGCGGCTTCTACAGTCTTTCCTGCTGAAATGGACGAGGCCAGTGAATATAGCATATCCTTGAACTGGATATTCAGCTCCTTTTTGCGCTTTGCGATGATTACCCGGGTCTTCATTCCCGGATAAAAGAGTGCTATCGGTGTAAGGAAAGCTGAGAAGATCAGGCTTCGGTAAAAAATGAAGGCGACAGCATATATCACTACGGCAGCAATAGCTGTATACAGTACGCGTTCACGAAGGTTCATCACATAGGTATCATAATTTGGCAAGTCGCTCACCACACAATCTGCAGGATATCCCTGCCCTTTCCAGCTTATCTGTGTTTTTAAAACTGTTCCGCGTACGCCGGAGACCTCCGCATACCTTATTACTTCCTCCGAGCACCCGATTACTTACTCCACATATCTGATTACTTTCCCCGCGGGCCTGATTGTTACCGTCATGCACACTGCCATATCTATTGTTTCCATCGTCAGCCTGAACATCGTACGCCAACCGTTGTTCCGGACCTTTTAATCCGCATATTGTGTCCGTTCCCATCTCTTCTGCGGATTCTTCAAATAAATAAAGAGGGTTGAACCGGATCTGCCCATCCCTATAATCTTCTATTTCGCTGATTTCCAATACTCTTCTGGATTTATCTCTCAATCGAGCAAGGTGAATCACAATATCAATGGCCGATGTAATTTGTTGTCTGACTGCCTCCAGTGGCAGCGGCGCCGCACTCAAAACCATTGTTTCAAGCCGCTTCATCATATCGGCGGCAGAGTTGGCGTGGCCGGTGGACAAAGAGCCGTCATGGCCGGTATTCATGGCCTGCAGCATATCCAGTGCTTCCTCTCCTCTCACTTCGCCAACAATTATTCTTTCCGGCCTCATACGAAGTGAAGTTCGTATAAGCTCACGGATGGTGATTTTCCCCTTTCCCTCGCTGTTTGCATTTCTCGTCTCCAGGCGCACAATATTTTCCACACTGTTGATCTGGAGTTCAGCAGAATCTTCTATTGTTATCAATCTTTCATCGGCAGGAATGCTCCCGGACAGCGCATTGAGGAAAGTGGTCTTCCCTGAGCCCGTACCGCCGCAGATGAATATATTGTACTTTGCCTGCACCAGACAGCTTAGATCCTCTGCGGCTTCAGAACTCAATGTACCCGCTTTAATCAATTGTTCCATTGTCAGCGGCTTCTCGGGAAACTTTCTGATGGTCATAATAGGCCCATTGAGCGCCACCGGCTTCAGAACCACATTGACCCTTGACCCGTCAGGCATTGATATATCTACAATAGGTGAGGCCTCATTCACAGACCGGTTCGTTCTGGAGACAAGAGTCTGAATAACATCCTCCAGCTTTTCGCAGCTTTCAAAGCTCATATCCAGTCTGGTGACACGCCCTGCCCGTTCAATAAACAGCTTATCAGGCCCGTTTACCATAATTTCGGTAATACTCTTGTCATCAATGACAGGCTGTAGAATGTCTAATCTTCTTAGCGAATTAAACACCAAGTCGGAAAGCGCTCTTTTCTCACTGATACTTAGATAGCCTCTTCCCTGTTTACAGAATACTGCTTTCGTAACTCTGTCCATCACCTCGTCGTCTGAGATATTACCGGACCTGTCAAGGCTCTCCATGATTTCCTGCCTGATTTCATCAGCTAATATTTTGCTGTCGGCATCAATCATTATTTCAGGCAATAAACTCACCTCCGTTATAAGCAGTGGAATTAGCGGCACCTTTGGGAAGAATCTGTTCCAGGAGCTCATTCACTTCGAAAAGGAAGGTCCGATTCTCATCCAGGCGTTGATCCAGGCAATCTGATCCCATTACGGAATATTTTTCGATTGTCCTTGCAGGCGTTCCGCAGAAATATGCTGCAGCATCGTTCCACAAATCTCCTTTATTCCATTTATTTATAACCGGCGTTATTTTTCCTAAAATTTCTATACCATGCTTCTGCTCCAATAGTTCAATCCCGGCCTTCACCTGATTCATTTTCAATGTTGTACTTTCTCCTTGCCCTAAAACCAAAATAATTGCATCTGAATGACCAAGCACGGCTGTATTGTGTGGATTCAGCCCGGAAGGCAGGTCGATGAAAACAGCATCGTATATGGCACCCTTTTTAAACTCATCCAGCATATGAACAATGTCCTGCTCCGTCAGCTCACTCATGTCAAGAACACTGGCGGGCGGTGCGTAAAAGTATACTCCGTTTTTCGAATCACAGCATTTCGCACTTTCAAGCTTCAATCCGAGGTTATGGCCTTTCCCTTTTAGATAGTAAATTACATTGGAGAAGCTTTGCTCTGTCTCACCATTGAAATACCGCCCGGTTGACGGCACATTCTCCAAATTGAGATAAAAGGTTTTCAGGCCTCTTCCGGCAGATAAAATGCTGCAGCCTGCCGCTATGCTTGACGTTCCGGTACCTCCGGCAGGTGAATAGATACAGACAAGGTGTGTATGATTGCTCCCGGATACATGGCAGTCTTTTGCACAACCGGAACTATAGAGTCTGAGAATCTCGGCAACTATTTTCTCAGCATGCTGATATTTGTCTATAACATCAAAGCCTTCGGGAATGGCTTCGCTGCTTTCACCGGAAAGAAATATGACAGAATCCACTCCAACGAACTTCAACTCATTCCTGTATATTTTTCTGTTTATCAACAGAATATCTTTTTTATCATGGTTGTATAAAAAGTCCAGCAGAGTATCAGAAGATGAAAATGAAAAGACTTCAAACCTTTGTGGATAATTCACAATAAGAAAGCGTTCAAATCTTGCAAGATAATCCCTGTCCCCATCCGCCATAACTAGACTTAACCTGCCCAAACCGCTCACCTCTCTGATCATTATTTTATGGT
>JAEZLF010000174.1 GCA_023435925.1 Bacillota bacterium | reverse complement strand
TGAAAAATAGAGGTTGGCTTCATTACTAAAGTCGTTGCAGAGGGTATATAATACTATATAACCCTTTTGCGAGGTGAGCCCTCTTGGACTTCAACATCGATTTCAATCTTGTTCGCACACAGAAACTACTTCTGATTCCTCAATTAAAGCAAGCACTGGAGATACTGGAAATGAACTCTTGCGAGTTATTTCATTATCTGGAGGATCAACTGGTATCCAATCCCGTTCTTGATGAAGCAACGGTCAATATTCCAGCAGATGCAACCGATGAGTCACATATTCATACGACCGACGAGGAATACCCGGATCCGCCGATGCCTGAGCGGATAACTGCTGCATTATCCTTAAAGGAACATTTGCTGATCCAAATGGATCATCTATTTCCGGAGAAAACAGATCATAGGATCGGAGAGTATCTGGTTGACAATACGGATGATAATGGTTATTTAACTGTTGATATAAGAGAAGTAGCTGCCTTTTTTGACGTTCCTGATGCAAAGGTGATTCATGTTCTTGATAATCTCCAGGCACTTGATCCGCCGGGAATTTGTGCCAGAAATCTGAGTGAATGCCTGCTGCTTCAGCTGAAGCAATCAGAAGAAAATGATGAAGATGCGATGCTGGTGGTTGATCAGTATCTTGATCAACTGGCAGAGGATGATACTGAGTCTGTTGCAGCTTTGTCAGGAATTACGGAGAAGAGGGTAAGAGAAATCTTTGATAAGGTAAAAAGCCTCGAACCCAGGCCCGGCCGTGAATTTTACAGCAATGACATGGAAAAGCCCTCACCTCCGGACGTATTTATCCGGGAGATGGATGGCGGCTTTCAGGTACTGCCTAATGCGGAAGCATTTCCGGACATTTGCATGTCGCATGACTTCACTTCAGATTCTTCACATAATTTGAAAGAGGAAGAAGCAGACTACTTCCATGAAAAGGTTAAAAATGCGGTCTGGCTCATAAAATGCCTTGAGCAAAGAGAGGACATTATTCTTGCTGTAGCACAAAAGCTATGTATGTTGGAACAAGAGTTTTTTTCAAAAGGACTAAAGGCTGTGAAAATCCTCGACAAAGCGGCTTTTGCCGCATCACTGGATATGCATGAGTCTATTCTGGAAAAGGCATTGAGGAGTAAATATCTGCAGTGCAGATGGGGCGTTTTTGAATTCGGAAGGTTTTTCGATGACATCGCATACTAAAGGCACAGGCAGCGTGGAAATTCTCAATGCCTAAAGCGGGATTTCCACGCTATGCTTTGTAATATACCAATTACCTTAAAAAGGCCACAACGGCTTTCCAGGGTCGCCATGGTCGGCTTTCAAATAGCCTGGGATACCCCTTGTACCGAAATGCTCCTTTTCAATCTCCAGTATTTTCTCACGTGTATAATAATTAATTTCGCCGACCTTTTTAACCTCTTCTGCATATTCTCTAAGCGCGACTATTTCTTTGGGAGAAAGTGCTATCTGGCAGTCGTCCGAATTCAGAATCCGATTCAGCTCAGAAGCATATTCATAGCCGTCATCTACGTCATCCAATGCAGTTTTGTAAAAGGACATCAGCTTATTTGGTATTACTCGTGACATAGCAGCTTGCCTCCTTTCAATTTAAGCTAAACGCTTATGCCGGAATGAATCCGGCACAAGCTCACGCAGGCTATGCCTGCGCACCCCGCTTCACGTGGCGTTTGAACAACGTCAGTAAGGGGCTACGACGTTGTTCAACATAGTTCCATTATACAACTTTTAGTTTATAAAATCACAACAATATATTGATTCTATCATTTTTATACTATTGGACAAAAGACTCTAAATATAATTATAGCAGGGAGCAGATGCAATATCGGAGGTGCCTCGGTAATGGGCAGAGAGGGAACCGGCGGCAGAATAGAGGGTAAAAAAAGAGACGACCGAAGGAAAAGCAGTAGTGGTGGAACAGATAGCAAAAGAAAAGATTGCAGAAAAGCAGGCGGCAGAGAAAATACAGGCGGCAGAAGAATCATAAAAAATTATACCGGTGAAGTGACGGCAAAAGAAATGAGAATAAAAATTCTGAAGTTATTGATGGATGACCAGGAAAGGGGTATTGTTTGAGATGCAGGGACGGGAAATCAGCATCGGAATTTATGTTCGGGAGAGCAGGGACGACAATGGTGAAAATTACGAGACCATTGAGAATCAAAGAGATATGCTGATTGACTATGTAAAGAAGAATAACCTGGGCAGGATTTACAGCATTTATACGGATGATAATGTATCCGGTTCAGCTTTTGAAAGAAGTGGACTTGCCAGGCTGAAGGAAGATGTGCTGGAGTCAAGGATTCATATTTTACTTCTGAAGGATCTTTCGAGACTTGGAAGAAATAATGCCAAAACACTGCAATTTCTGGACTTTATGGAGGAGTGCGGGATCCGTGTCGTCAGCAGTGACGGAAGGTATGACAGTCTGCGGGACAATGATACGGTTGGCATCGAGACCTGGATCAATGAACGTTATGTTCGGGACTTATCGAGAAAGATACGTTCATGCCTTCATTTTAAAATACAAAGAGGGGAGTATATCGGAAATGCACCTTTTGGCTACAGGAAAATGGAGGACAAGAAAAATAAACTCTGTATTGACGCATCAGAGGCTGAAACCGTCAAACTGATTTATCGGTTATACCGTTCCGGAATGGGATATACCACTATAGCAGCAAGGCTGGATGAGATGGGATGTAAGCCGCCGGACAGTGCAAAATGGAACAGGATGACGGTCAGACGGATACTCAGTTCCAGCGTATATATAGGTGATACAGTTCAAGGGGTAAGCGAAAGAGTCAGCTTTAAGAGTAAGAAAACAAGGCGTTTGCCCAATGATCAATGGGTCATTACGAAGGGAACACATGATGCAATCGTATCCGTTGAGGAATTTCAGGAGATTCAAAAGCTAAGAGAGAGTAAAGTAAATGGGAGAAGTTCGGGCAAGGGTACGACTCACGTTCTCAATGGTATATTGTGGTGCGGCGGATGCGGCAGTACCATGTATGCACGAAAAAGAAAAGCCGGTATTGCATATGTGTGCGGTAATTATTTCAGAAACGGGAG
>JAEZLF010000154.1 GCA_023435925.1 Bacillota bacterium | reverse complement strand
TCAAGTGTTGGTTGAAAAATGCCGGATATTGCGCTATAAAAGATTCATTGCAGCATATAGGAGCAGCAATCGGTACAAGTGATAAGATAACTATTATAAGTGAAATATGTTATGGTGGGTACAGCAGTTTAATTAAAAGGGTTATAGATCGCAGTATCAGCCTATCTATTCCGTTTTTTACATATCGGGAGTGGAAGACACATCATATAAAGCGATACCACCAAAATCATCAGATGCTGAGTGTGTATTTTTACGGAAAGAGTAGTGGGCTTGAACAAGAGACTGCCAAAGAGCTAGTAAAAATGAACAGCATCAATATGGGAATTGAAGAAGTTGAGGTTATCTTTGCTGATACCGCAGATGAGCTTAGGGGGAGAGTAATGTGAAAGTCTTTATTCTTAATGGAAGCCCAAAGGAAAAAGGAAGCGCCTCCCATTTTTTTGCCAATGTTTTTCGACTGATGCTTTGCGGTTGTAATATAAGTTATGGATCTTTGCGGAACAAAAATAATTATTCAAAGATTTTGGAGCAATTAAGGGATATCGATGCTCTTATTATCTCGGCTCCTCTCTATGTGGATGCAATGCCGTCCCATGTGCAGGAGTTTTTAACGTTGGCAGAATATTATTGCAAAGAAAATGATTGCTGCTTTACACTTTATGCGATTTCAAACAACGGTTTCATAGAAGGTATTCAAAACAAAGTACATCTTCAGATGTATCAATGTTGGTGTGAGCGCACTTATGTAAAGTGGGGTGGTGGTATAGGCATCGGGGGCGGAGTAATGCTCTATGTGCTTTCTATTGTATATCCGATTATTTTTGCTGTTTATATTCTGAATATCGTGTTGAACCTCATAAATGGTAATGAAATATCCGGTGCTATGTGGTTACCGCTGCTTCAAAATGTGTTGATATACTTATTTCTTAACAGCAGCATGGCCTATTGCATGATTAGGCTTGCAAGTCATGTACGCAAGCAGGAAAACACAAAAAATAGATATGCCCGTGTAATGATTCCTTCCTTTTTGTTTATTTTATGCGCGGATATTTTTATGTTTCTAACGTCTCTTTTCAATGGGCGATTTATTTTCTCACTCTTAAAAAGAGACTATTATGAATACAAGCACAAAAAGTAATTGCTATAAATAAGGTTAAGAGCTGAAGTCTTTTAAGAAAAAATGGAAGCAAAAAGCCTATAGCATACCCTCTTGACTAAGCATCAAGACGAGGGAACGAACAATCTCTGATTTGCTGGCTGATTATGCCTGAATATGCCAAAATGTCCACGGACTCGGTAGAGGTAATAGTGTACGGACGAATTGTATGTGTTTTCAGTTTTGCATTATTTCTTGAAAGCATATAGACGAAAGTGCTGCAAGCAATGGTGACATGAAAACTCCTATGATTGCTCTGAAATATGATATTGATAAGGTATTTATTTATCGGAAAGGAATGTAAAATATTGAATAAAATATTGTTTAAGGATTATATAGGAACAAAAGAGTTATATATCCAGATGGCTAAAATTGCCATTCCCGTATCCTTGCAATCCCTTATTACTGTGGGAATCAATCTGATGGATACGATTATGCTTAGCAGTATGGGCGATGCTCAACTTTCAGCCAGCACACTGGCAGGACAGTTTATTACTCTTTTTCAGATATGTTGTATGGGTATAGGATTTGGTGCATCTGTCATGACTTCACGGTTTTGGGGTATGAAGGATAATACATCACTGAAAAAGGCTGTTACTATTATGCTGAGACTCTGCTTTGTGTTTAGTGCTGCCTTTACCTTTGCTACCATTCTTTTTCCGGGTGGAATAATGCGTATCTATACACCGGATGCTGACATTATCGCTTATGGCATAACATATTTTAAATGGCTGATTCTCACCTACTTCTGCATGGGTTTTTCACTTACCTGTACTTTGGTTTTACGCAGTGTGGGCCAGGTAAAGGTACCTTTGGTTACTTCTATTGCGGCCTTTTTTGTCAATGTATTTTTTAACTGGGTGTTCATTTTTGGAAAATTGGGAGCGCCTCGCATGGAAATCGCAGGTGCTGCTTTGGGCACACTCATCGCCCGTGTTTTTGAACTTGTGATTATATGTGGTTACTTTTTCATTTTTGACAAACGTATTGGCTACCGCTTTAAGAATATTTTTATGAAGTGTGGTGATTTAATAAGCGAATATATTCGCATAAGTATACCTGTACTTATCAGTGACTTTCTGTTGGCTTTAGGAAATAGTGCTGTAGCCATGGTTATGGGACATATCGGAAAAGCATTTGTTGCTGCCAATTCTGTTACTACTGTGGTACAGCAGTTAAGCAGCGTCCTAACACAGGGGATTTCTAATGCAAGTTGTATCATTACCGGTCATACCATGGGTGAAGGAAATTATAAAAAAGCCCAAAAGGATGGATATGCTTTTCTTGGGATGGGATTTTTCATTGGATGCATCGCTGCACTTGTTATTGTATTGTTGAAGCATCCGATTATTTCTTATTATCAAGTATCATCGGAAGCAAAAATGATTGCAGCTGAACTTATGAACGCAATTGTTATTATCATAGTATTTCAAGCCATGAACTCTATTTTAACAAAGGGGGTACTAAGAGCCGGCGGTGACACAAGATTTCTCATGATGGGTGATATTCTGTTTTTATGGGTTGCATCAATTCCATTAGGTGCTTTAGCAGGGCTTGTCCTGCATCTGCCCGCTTTTTGGATTTATACGTTCCTAAAGATTGACCAGATTATCAAATGTGTCTGGTGCTATTATCGACTGAAAAGCGGAAAATGGCTTAAGAAGATTAATGGTGGCGGATAGTAAGGAGACTAACTATATTATGAATGATAAATTAACCGGAAAGGAACAGCAAAGGAACTAAAAGTAAGCCTTCCAGACAGTACTACACTGGTTGAAGGAGAAGTTTTCAACAGAAAATATACAAAGGGATTTGTCACAATTATCACACTCCTTTTTTCATAGCAGCTTCAACAAGTAAAAGACCGACCAAAGTATTTTGATGAGAAAGAATAATTTATATTCTTTCAAAGGGCAGGTTCTGAGATCTACCGATAGTGTATGTCATGAGCATCAGCATTCGGAAAGCTGTGGCGGGCATTAAGGTGTAACTAATATTAAGAAGGGAGGAGTTGATTATGAAATATTTAGGATCATGCCTTTGTGGTGAAGTTACTTTCGAAATAGAAGGAGATTTTGAAAAATTTTTTCTTTCCTAAACTCCCGGAAAATTATACTATACAGAAATAGTTTCGAGCCAATTAGGGATTTCCTCTGTGGACAGGCCTAAAGCATTAATGATATCACGTTGCTTCTTTGTGATCGGAGATAAGAGTTTTT
>JAEZLF010000069.1 GCA_023435925.1 Bacillota bacterium | reverse complement strand
TTCAAGTAAATCTTTTTGACACTTGATATATTTGCCCATGTTCCGAAATGCAACAGCCTGAATAACAAAGGATGCCAACTTATATAATCCACGCACTATATCATCACTTTTTTCATATAACATATTGTGTATACATCCATGATAAATGTTGCAAGCACCAGTTTTAATGGCATGGTCTACCGCTACATTATCGATTTTTGAAAGCAACCCATCAAGAGTTCCTACAATTGGCGTGGTATCATAGTAAAACTGAAATAAATCTGATGGCTCCCAATTTATAAGCTCATCCTTTCCTGAAAGGAAACCACAAATCAATTCTCTGTTAGGAAGGATATCAAGCATGTCGCTATATGATTTTATATCCTCAACCGTCAGTTGATCTAAAATAACCACCGCATCAATATCACTTGCTTCAGTTGCTTCACCTCTGCCGTAACTTCCTTGTAGACCAACAAAATAAATACGTTCGCCGAATGTTTCTTTGAGAGTTTTTGTAAAACGCTCCATCCATAAATTTATGTTAATCATAATAACCTCCATATTTTTACTTGTTTTTCTTTGTGTTGATCGTCCACAGCGGATTCTCTCCCATTCGCTTCAGTACGGTCGATACCCATTGCCATCCACGATTTCCCGCTCTTTGAAGAGACTTTCCACAGCTTCTTCATAATTCTTCAGCTTCTGTGCCTTTCTTATTGCTTTTACATATTTGGCATTGTCAGAAAACATCTGTATAGCATAAAACCAGAACTCCTTCATCTTATACAAAACATTTATATCACCCTGAATGGTTCTTCTATATCCATCATATAGCTCTTCGTGAAAGCTTTTAAGAAGCTCCCCTGAGAGCTTTTTTGTACCGCAGATTTCATCAGCCAATGCAGGGTTTGCAGCGGCCCCTCTTCCAAGCATTACTGTCCCCACAGCAGGAAAGCTCTCACGAAATGCCTTGCCGTCAGCAACTGTAAAAATGTCTCCATTATAACAAACGGGATTAGTGCTCAGTGATAACGAAGCCTTGAAAATGTCAAGATGAGGCTTGTTCTTATACTGATCCTTCTGAATTCTTGGATGAATAATCAGCTCACTTATGGGGTATTTGTTGTATATTTTGATCAATTCATAGAATTCTTCAGGGTTGTCCTTACCTATTCTAGTTTTAACAGATACCTTCATATTAGACCTTGAATAAATGCTGTCTAAAAAGCTGTCAAGCCTGTCTCTTTGTGCAAGAAAGCCGGATCCCTTATTCTTGGCTGCTACTGTACCTGACGGGCAGCCCAGATTGATATTTACCTCCCTATAGCCCATACGGCATAGCTCAGCTGAGGTGCTAATAAAATCCTCAGCATTATTTGTAAGTATTTGAGGAACCACAAAAAGCCCCCGGTTGTTTTCAGGCAAAACATCCTTTCGTTCCTTGTTGCTTAAGGCAGTATTATTGCCAGGCGAAATAAATGGCGTAAAGTATTTGGTAATGCTCCCAAAATATTTTTTATGGGCATTCCTGAAAATATAGCCTGTTATGCCCTCCATAGGCGCAAGATAAAGCTTCATGCCTGATATTCTCCGTTAAGCTTAGTAAATAACTTCATGATAACATGTTCTAAGCATTTCTTCCACAATACTTAAAGGAAAGTTTTTTCATTAAGGGACAAGGGACACAGGGACATGCGGGACAGGGAACCTGTCCCTTGTCCCATGTCCTGTCCCCGTGTCCCCCGCTTATCCCCCACGTATCCCCCGCTTGTCCCACCAATGTAAAACGCACCCATCAGCAAATTAATAACGAGTGCGTTCAACCATTACTTATTCAATTTTATTCACTTATAAAGCTAATAGCACGTCTTATTAATGGAAATGAGTGCTGCAACATAGCCCTGCCCTCTCCTGCTAAACCTTTTCAATTGGAAGCCATATCTCACAATTACTTTCTGAAATATCCTCTTCGGGGGGAGCATACAATTCAATATTATAGTTTCCACCAAGCTTGTAGTCCTTACAGTTTGGCAACCATTCCTTCCACATCTTCGTATTGGTATCCTGCAAATTCTTCATCTTGCAAGGAAATACAGCCCATGTCCCGGCAGGAAGTGTTCTGGTCTCACACCCAACCGGAACAGCTTTCCATGGTAAATAATTATCTGCTATCAGATAATCAAAATCCGAACCATTCGAATCAATACAAAGTCCAAACATCCCACAAACAATCTCACTACCCCCATCTTTCATATGCTCTTGCCAAAACTTCGGAATTTCTTGATAAGCGGTCTCATTACTAAAGCTTCTTTTTCTTCCCATTACGGTAAATGCTGCTTTCTCTTCAATTCGGTAATCCATCATAGTTCCACCCTCCAGTGATAATTTTATTCTTAGTGGCGCAAAATTTCGAAGAAGTGCGCCTTTCTCCTTTGCAGCCGATGGTGTGATTCCATGAAACCTTGTAAAAGCTCTGGAAAAGCTATCAGGTGAATCATAGCCATATTTTAGAGCAACATCAATTACTTTTGCATCACTACCTGCCAGCTCTCTTGCCGCTAATGTCAGTCTTCTGTTACGAATATATTCTGTAACACTAAATCCGCACAGCACCGAAAAAATACGCTGAAAATGAAACTCTGATACATATGCCTTTTCAGCTATATCCTTTACCTGGATATCCTCTGTTAGATTTATTTCCATATATCCGATAGCGTTTTGCAAGCCCTCTGTCCAAGTACTCATGCCATCACTCCTTCTTGACTGCAAATAAATTATATAACTATCACTATTTACCGTCCCGACTTTTCTTGCTTTCAGATGTAGGATGAAAAATTACGTTTATCCAATAATTTGTAAGAATAAATAGCTGCTATAAGAAAGAGTTCTGTATTACACTTGCTGACGGCCCAGTACCATTACCCCAAACCTTCCGATCTCTGTCCTGCCGGAAACAGTTTGCCCTGTCAACAAATCCTTCATCGGTTTCTTGATATGAATCTCTTTTGGAATATTCATATAATTCAGTAAGAACATAAAATCCTTACTCTCTTTGGAGCGCATCGCCAATTCTATTTCTTCCGGCAGTTCGATAACTTCGGCATAGGGCTCGGCAAAACCCAGCTTCCTCAGGAAATGCACTGCAGTCTCTGTACTGAATCCTGCGCCGAAATAATACGCGGTGCCTTTTCCTATGCTGTTGGCCACCAATGCCGGTTGACCGTCATAGTAATTGCCTTTGAATGTAGCAAGAACCCTTACTCCTTCCAGTGGTTCCAGAATATCGTTAAACACCGGCGCTTCGACGTCCTGCCCATCCCATAGCGCATATTCAGGGTCGTCTGCCGCTCCAAGGAATGTATAATCACTGACTCTGACGCCGCAAAGTTCACCTGCGAAACCGGGCATCGGGCGCATCGGACAGCGTCCGAATTCGTCCTTGTAACCGGTGCGGGCTCCCATAATCAGCGTTCCGCCCTGCGCAACATATTCTCTCAGCAGATCGGCCGTTTCACGGGTAAGTATCGTAGCATGGGGATACACCAGCAGCTTATACCTGCTCAATTCATTTATCGTAGTCTTACCTGTTCCTGTTCTCCTGATATACAGCAGGTCCATCGGGGTATGAGACAGTTGTGCTGCGCAATGCCAACCATTTTCGCTTACCTGTCGCAGCGGCCCATGCCATTGGTCCTGCTCACCGTCCCATTCATTGTCATAATCCCTTACCAAGGCAATATCGGCTTTATATGCCGATCCGGCGGCCTCCTGAAGCTTTTGGACATCCTCTCTGATGAGCTTCAGTTCCTCCAGCCGTCTGTTGGGTAAATTGGAATAGTCATTGAGTCCATGCCAGTAGATTTCCGTACCGATCCAGCAGGTACGCCACCGGAAATAGCTGACAAAATCAGCGCCGTTAGCAATGGATTGAAAACTCCACAGCTGCATCTGTCCGGGCTTCGGAGCAGGCTGCTTCATCCGGGCGTCCCATCCTCCCGCTCCGGATTGCTGTTCCATTATACCGAAAACAGGTGAAATTGCTCTGGCTTTTGCTAGATTCCAGGACCAATTGCGGTCATTCAGGTTTACAGAAGTTGATGAACCTGGGCCGGCGTCCGGATCAAATGCAAAATTCGGGTAGCTGTCATAGGTAATGAAATCCAGAGCTGTGTCTGTCATTTCATGGTTGTCAATATGACCAAAAATACCATTTGTTGTAATGAACTGATACATGTCAGCATATTTTCTTATGATGTCCGCCTGCAGCTTGCAGTAGGATATGGTTGAGTGAGATATAAACCGCTTTTCCTCCAATGAAAGGTGCGGGTTGTTCACCTGATTGGCCGTTGGCCTGGTCAGATGCACTTCATCCCAAGAGGTGTATGTCTGATTCCAGAACGCCGTTCCCATTGCCTCATTCAGCGCATCGAGTGTTTTAAATTTATTCTTCAGATACTCGCGGAAAGCCTTATGATCCGCTTCCGAATAAAATACATTGACCTCGCAATTGAGTTCATTATCGATTTGCCACCCAATAATTGCGGGATTTGAACCGTAGTGGGAAGCTATGTTCTCAACAATCCGTGCTGTAAATTCTCTATAAACCGGTGAATTGTAGTTGTAATGGCGGCGGAGGCCGTGACGGAAAAGAGTCCCATCCACCCGGGCATTGAGTACCTCGGGATATTTATGGGTCAGCCAGGCTGGAGGCGTTGCAGTAGGTGTGCAGAAGATGACCTTGATCCCTGTTCGGTTGGCCAGCTCAAGAAACCGGTCAAAAAAATCATATGTAAACTCGCCCTCTGCAGTTTCGAATTTATTCCAAGCGAACTCGGCAATTCGCACCACCTCAATGCCATGCTCCAGCATCCTTTTTAGATCGCTTTCCCATAAGTCCTCCGGCCAGTGCTCCGGATAATAACAGACGCCAAGAGTAATTTTGTCGAAATTCAATGATTTAGCCATAAGTATCCTCCTGTTAATCTATGTTTTCAGAAGACGCTAACCTTTTAAAAATCATTCTTTCACAATTATCTCACGACGTCAATACCATCAAAAAGTTATTGACCTAACAACAATAGCCACCCACTAAAATTACTTATAAATATTTGGTATCTGCATCTGCCAGAACCAAAATGCAGTCATTGGCCTCTTTGTGCTCACCCGGTGGCTTAAATTCACCCGTACCGGCATTTACAAAGTTCATTTTGTTTCAATACAGGAATGATTCTCCAGCACAATATGAGGTATCCTGTCCTGGCACGAAATAAAAAATTTACAAATGACCGATTTGGTGGTATTATCCGAGTAGCAGTATAATCGTTATAGCTTACAGAGCAGGCCGTAATCTCTTTTTAAAGTTCTGAAGGCATTTTGCGGTATTATTACAGGTACAGGAGTATTTAAAACATGGGAGTAACAGTAGATGATATCGCCAGGGCATGCGGCGTTTCAAGAGGTACAGTTGACAGGGCACTGAACAACAAACCGAGGATAAGCAAAGAGACTAAGGAAAAAATATTAGAGGTTTCAGAAAAAATGGGGTATCGACCCGATTTACTTGCCCGTAGTCTTGTTAAGGGCCGGTCAATGAGTATCGGAGTCGTTGTTTTTGATATCCAAAACAGGTTTTTTGCTCAATTGCTGAACTCTATTGTAAACGAAGCCAAAAGAAAAAATTATTTTGTAAATATTACAATTCAAGAAGAGGATCCCGATCTTGAATTACAGTTGATTAATCGCCTGGTTGATCGAAGGAATGATGGGATTATTATTTGTCCTGTTAATAAGGGCCAAGCTTTTATTGAATTTTTAAAGGATTTACCCATTCCTGTCATTGTCATAGGAAACGAAATATCCGATGAAATTTCGTATATAGGCATCGATGACTATAAAGCAGCAAGGGATGCTACAGATTTGATCGTTTCTAAAAATTACAATCAAATTGTTTTCGTGTGCCCGCCATTGGAGAATAAGGATAAAGAAAACATCTATTCACATGAGCAGCGCCTGGCAGGCTTTCTGGATGTAATGAACGAAAACAAAAGTATTGGATATGCAGTCATTGATCATTCCAATTACATCGCTGATATAAAGAATTATTTACAACAGGATAAGAAGACTGCTTTCTTTTGTTCCGGAGACACGTTTGCACTGGATATTTTGAAACATTTTCGAAAAATTGGAAAGAAAGTACCCGAAAATATTGGAATTATGGGCTTTGACGGTATTGATACTCTGGAGCATGTTACGCCATCACTAGCAACAGTTTTTTATCCTGTTGAGAAAATAGGAACAATGGCAATTTCTAATTTAATCGATTTAATGAATGGCAAGGATATTGATAAGCACATCGTAATTCCCCACGAGATTATTTTGGGAGAATCTTTATAACCTCATCGTAATTCCCCACGAGATTATTTTGGGAGAATTTAATCTCTATAATCTCATTTACCACATTCCCTATTTAATAAAAATAACCACTTTATTTAATGGTTTTCCATGTACTTTTGCACTTTTGGGTTTACCAATTATATCCTGCCGTTAAATTCTAAATTGATATTTACAAACGAAAATCTCCGTGATATTATTTAACTACAGCGTGCACGTGCACGCAAAATTAAAAGGGGGATAATAATCATGAGGAAACTTGTAATGAAATGTATCTGTATGGTGCTCATCGCACTGCTATCGGTAACCGGCTTCACAGCCTGTGGTTCCGGAGACACTGGAGCTGGAACCGGAACAGCAGCTGTGACAACAGACAATACCGATACAACTGGATCCTCGGATTCTTCAACGCAGACAGAGAAACTGGATTTGACCGGCACAAAGGTAACGTTCTGGAATGGCTTTACAGCTTCCGACGGAGACATTCTCAGGGAAATATTCGACGAGTTTAATAAAACAAACGAAATGGGCATTGAAGTTCAGATGGACATTATGCCCTGGGCAAATCTTTTTGAAAAGCTCGCTCCCGCCCTCGCTACCGGTACGGCGCCAACTTTGCTATTGCTCGGATCCGAAATGATCCCCGAATATGCAGAGAGTGATGGTCTTATTGTCCTGGATGATTTCTGGAGCATATCCGGACTTGACCAATCCATTTATGCACAAAACGTTCAAGATGCTTTTAAGTATAAAGGCAATGTTTTTGGAATACCCATGCAGTATAACACACAGTATCTGTACTGGAACAAGGATCTTTTCTTTGCGGCAGGACTTGATCCTGAAAACCCGCCCAAAAACTTCAGCGAACTGAAACAATTTGCAGCTAAATTGACTGACAAGTCAAAGGAACAGTATGGTTTTGGCATAGCAACAGGCAGCTCCAACATTACTAATTTTTTGTGGAGTAATGGCGGCGATTGGCTCAACAATGAGCAGACAAAAGCAGTCTGCAATTCGAAGGAAACCATTGAGGTTCTGACCATGCTGCAAGGATTTGCTAAAGATGGGCATACTCCTGTAGGGATGTCCGGCGCAGACATGGACAACTTACTCTTGAGTGGAAGGCTGGGTATGTATATAAACGGACCTTGGCTCATCAATGGCTTAAGAACAAACGGTATTAATTTCGGCATAGGTGCTGTTCCGGCAGCGGACAATGGAAATTTACAGGTTCCCGGAGGCGGCGTTGCCTTTATGGTTACAGCAAGTGCAGATGAGAAGGAAAAAGCCGCAGCATATGAATGTATAAAATATTGGCTGTCAAAGGACGTCCTGAAGGAATGGTCCATGAAAAATGGTATTGGTGCTTGGTCGGAAGAGGTCCTTGCAGATCCGGAAATTTTGAACGACCCGATCCAAAAAGTGCTGGGGCCATTGAGCAAGTACGGAAGACTTCCGTTCGCAGGGATGCCTGAGTACGGACAGATTACAGGTGATTATCTGGATCCGTTGTTTGAGCAGCTTATGTATAACAAAATAACACCGGAGGATTGTGCCAGACAGATGGCGGAAGGCATTGACTCCATTTTGAGTAAATAAAGACTATTGCCGAATCGGACATGTGGTTTTGGGCCGCATGTCCGATTCCATAGGAGTGAGGAACAATGAAACTTCTGGTTAATATCGGCAGATACCTGAATAAGCCCGAAAAAGCAGCATGGGTATTTTTACTGCCCTCTCTGGCCTCTTTAACTGTTTTTCTCTATATCCCATTGGTACTTGCTTTTGGAATGGCTCTTTTTGATGTAAACATCTTCTTAAAGGATTTTAATTTTGTTGGATTCGATAACTTCACTGAACTGTTCAGGGATGCTCGGTTCTGGAATGCTTTAAAAAATACCGTCTATTTTACGGTAATGGTTGTTCCGCTGGGTATTATCGTATCCCTGTTTACTGCCCTTTATGTCCAGAAGAATACCTTTTACAGAAAAACGTTGAGATCCCTGTACTATTTACCCGTTATCTGTTCCATGACTGCTGTTAGCATCATATGGGCCATATTGCTTGATCCTACCATTGGTATGTTCGCCTATTGGCTAAAAATGGCCGGAATTGAAAACTTCGGATTTTTGAAGGATCCTGACTGGGCCATGCCGATTATTGTAATAATGACGGTATGGAAAACGTTTGGACAGAATATGATTATTTTTGTCGCAGGCTTGCAGGCCATACCGGATGATTATTACGAAGCGGCTAAAATAGATGGCGCCGGTAAAGGGAAGCAATTCCTTCACATCACCATTCCTTCGATCATGCCCACATTAGGATTTTGTACGATTACCAATACCATTAACAGCTTTATGGTGTTTGACCAGACTTATGTCATGACGGACGGAGGCCCTATGTTTCGAACAGAAGCCCTGGTACAGTACATTTATACAAGAGGCTTCAGCATCAGTCCCTTCCGTCTTGGATACGCATCCACCATTGCAGAAATGCTGTTTATACTGATAGCAGTCGTATCCATGCTTATGTATTACTTCTTCATGAAGGAAGAAAGAAAGGGGTTATGAAGCAATGAAAAAAATTTTCATCAGAAAATCAGCACCGGCCGAAATCCTGACGGGTATTGTGATGCTTCTTGTTTTGACGGTAATCATCTACCCCTTATTATGGCTTCTTCTTTCTTCCTTGAAGCTTGAAAAGGATATTATTCAATACCCGCCCAAATTATGGCCCGACCGCTTCACTCTTGAGCAATATATAAGGGTATGGAAAAAACTTCCGATGTTTACAATGTTCAAGAACACGCTGCTGTTTTCCAGTGCAGTCACCTTGTCCAACTGCCTTCTGTGCTCCATGGGAGGATACGCTTTTGCAAGATTGAGCTTCAAGGGGCGCAATGTCCTGTTCATACTCATTATTATGACCATGATGGTGCCCTTTCAGATCATTATGATTCCTTTATATATTTTGGAGTATAAAATCGGTCTATTGAATACTTATTTGGGTCTGATTCTTCCAAGGTTGACCTGGCCGTTTGCTATATACCTGATGCGTTCATTCTTTGTATCCATACCAAAAAATCTTGAAGAGGCTGCCCGTATTGATGGGGCAAGTGAATACCGGATATTCTGGAAAATTATGCTTCCATTGTGCAAACCGGCATTTATTACTGTTGGCATTATGACTTTCATGAATAACTGGAACGATCTGATATATCCGCTGATGCTGACGAATAGTGCAGAAATGCGGACATTATCGGCGGGCCTGGCAATGTTTGTCGGTCAGAGGATCATCGAATATGGTGCTACATTATCGGCTGCAATGATATCTTTGATTCCACTATTGGTCGGATATATATTCATGCAGAAATACTTTGTTAAAGGCGTTACTCTCACCGGAATAAAAGGTTAATAACAAAATTATACTGAAAACATTATTTGTAAGGGGGCTGCAATGAATACAGCAAAGGTTGTGTTAAGCAAGGATTATACCATTGGAAAAACCGAAGACGGATTATTTGGATCTTTTGTTGAGCATATGGGGGCTACGGTGTATAACGGAATTTTTGAGCCCGGACATCCAAAAGCTGATGCGGACGGATTCAGGCTGGATGTAATCGACCTGGTAAAGCAGTTGAAGCTTTCCGCTATCCGATATCCGGGCGGAAATTTTGTTTCCGGGTTTAACTGGGAGGATAGTGTTGGCCCGGTCGACAAGCGCCCGACAAGGCTTGATCTTGCGTGGAAAGCCATCGAGCCCAACACTTTTGGACTGAATGAGTTTATGAAGTGGATGAAAATCATCTCGTGCAACCCCATTATGACCGTCAATCTTGGTACACGGGGTGTAAATGAAGCAAGAAACCTGGTGGAATATTGTAATTTTAACAAAGGCAGCTATTATAGCGACCTAAGACGTTCGCATGGTGTAAAGGAGCCTTATGGAATAAAAGCATGGTGTTTGGGAAATGAGGTTGACGGGCCCTGGCAGATCGGTTCAAAAACAGCAGAGGAGTATGGCCGTATTGCTTCTGAAGCAGGAAAAGTAATGAAATGGGTGGACCCTCAAATTGAACTGATCGCGGCGGGAAGCTCTACCTCTAGAATGGATAGCTACCCGGAATGGGATAGAATCGTTCTGATGCATACTTATGACATCGCTGATTATATATCGCTGCATCATTACATCGACAGGCGGCTGCAATTCAGTGAAATATCCCGGAAAACCTACTTTAACGGCGGAATTGAAAAGGAAGATTATCAAAATACGGCCCAATACCTGGCAAGAACCATTTATGTTGACAGGCAGATTCATGACATTATCGCTACATGTGATTATGTCAAATCGGTTAAACGGAGCAATAAAACCATGAAGCTTGCTTTTGATGAGTGGAATGTGATTGCCGCCAAAAAGCATGCGGGAACCGAATACCAGGAATGGGAAACAGGCTCCCCGCTGGATTGCGGGGCTCATTCCATGGAAGATGCTTTAGCTTTTGCATCCATGATGATGTCCATTATCCGACGGGCAGACAGGGTAAAAATAGCCTGCCAATCATTACTTGTCAATACAGGCCCGCTCATTATTGCCAGGAAAAACGGGAAGGCTTTTGCGAATACGATTTTCTATCCGTTCATGCATATTTCCGGTTATGGAAGAGGAAACGTTCTTCAAGCTGTTGTAGATGCACCGATATATGGGACGGAAGAATTCGAGGCCGTGCCTGTTATTGACAGTTTGGCTGTGTATAATGAAGAGCAGCGTGAAATCAGCTTCTTTGTTGTCAACAGAACCGAATCGAAGGTCGAATTGAATGTCGACGTACGGGATTTTGGAAATGTGAAGCTGAATGAACACATCTATATGGCTCATGAGGATATCAATGCCGCAAATACGGAAGACAATCCGGCTAAAGTGATCCCCAAGAAATATCATCATACAAAGGTTGAGGGTGGTCATATCATAAGTGTATTATCCGGATATTCATGGAATGTTATTCGAATAAATATCTCATGAAGGAGCTGCTACTATGGAAATGCGCAATAAATTATTAATCATGAATCGTGCAGATCCATGGGTGTTACGGCATACGGACGGATTTTATTACTTTACCGCTTCCGTACCGGAGTATGACCGCATTGAGATCCGCAAATCTGATACATTGAAGGGTTTGGAGACCTCCAGCCCGAAGGTTGTCTGGGTCATGCACACCGATGGATTGATGAGTAAACATATATGGGCCCCTGAGCTTCACAATATTGAAGGTAAATGGTATATTTATTTTGCTGCAGGCGAGAAGGATTCCATTTGGAGGATTCGTCCCTATGTACTGGAGTGCCGCGGCTCTGACCCGCTTGAAGGAGCCTGGAAGGAATGCGGGATGCTCCGGAAAGTAAAAGATGATCCTTTCTCCTTTACCGAGTTTTCCCTGGACGCCACCACATTTGAGCACCATGATAAGCGGTATCTTGTTTGGGCTCAGAAAGTTAGCGGACCAGCAGGCATATCCAATCTTTATATAGCGGAAATGAATGATCCCTTCTCCCTGTCAACGGTTCAGGTGATGCTTTCAACACCGGATTATGAATGGGAACGGCAAGGCTTCTGGGTGAATGAAGGGCCTGCGGTTATCAAAAGAAACGGGAATATATATATAACCTTTTCAGCCAGTGCCACCGATCATCACTATTGCATGGGACTTTTAACCGCATCGGAGCAGGATAATCTGCTGGCTCCCAACTCCTGGAGAAAAAGTGTAAAGCCCATTTTTCAATCCAGTGAGGCTCTTAAATTATTCGGTCCCGGCCATAACTGTTTTACCCTCTCAGAAGACGGCTCAAAAGATTTGATGATCTATCATGCACGGGACTATAAAGAGATTTCAGGTGATCCGCTGTATGATCCAAACAGACATGCAAGATCTGCAGAAGTGACCTGGGATGTGAATAGAGTGACTATAGATTTCTAGCATAAGGCAGATCTTTTTAAAGAATCCCCTTGCAGTCTTCTGTAAGGGGATTCTTATGCATCCAATTTTTATTATTCTGCTTGGAGTTCTAAATTAAAGTCCACGTATTTCGAAGTCCATTGATTAGCATGATATGTAAATCCGTTCATCGATCTCTTCATTGCAGATTTCCGCCATTGAATGACATTATCGTACCCACTTGGATTATATCGTGGAGTAGAGACAAAAAGCCCGTTTAATTTTGCAAATTTGTATCATGATATTCCAAGCATTTCGTAGACAAGATCCCTGACCTTCGGATGGATCACATCGTATACATACCCACAATTCCGTACATGCTGCATATAACAGATTGCAAGATGATTTTCTACGTCTATCAGTCCGAATGCTCCGGCAGCTCCGTCCCAGCCAAATTCACCCAAAGGGCTCCTCACCCTGGACTTCACTTTTTCCACCAGTGTGCGTACACCAAGTCCGTAGCTATAACCCTTTCTCCCGAAAAGGTCAAAGTCTTTCTTTGAAACCTCATGGAGCTGGTCTGTACGCATCATGTCGATTGACTCTGGCGAAAGCAGCCTGTAACCGTCCGTGCTGGCTCCTCCGTTGCACATGGCATCCAGGAACAGGAGATAATCATATGTTGTGGAAATCAAGCCTGCTCCCCCGCTTTCGTACTTTTCTGAAAGGATATAGCAATTCTCCTGGGACATCGGTGTGGACGTCATTGTATCAGCATGGAATTGAAATTGCTCCGCCAAATTTTCTTTACGTCCAGGGATCAATGCAAAGCCTGTATCCTTCATTCCCAGCGGCACGAAAATATGCTCGTCAAGATATGCACCAAACCTCTGGCCTGACGCCACCTCAAGAACCGCGCCCAGAACATCGTGGCTTAAGCTGTAAAGGAAATGTGTTCCCGGTTCAAATTCCAGAGGTTCTTCTGCAATCGCATTTACGATTTGCCTGGTTGTCGCCTGTCCGTTCGTATCTTTCACAGCCTTTCTAATGGACGGGGATTCAATATTGTAGTTCAATCCGCTTTGCATTGAAAGCAAGTGCCGAATGGTCATTGTGTTTTTCGCGGGCTCTATGATGGTGCCTCTTTTCACTTTCATATTCCCGTACTCAGGAAGGTACTCGGAGACAGGGTCATCAAGCCTTATCCTCCCTTTCTCCACGAGCTGCATCACCGCCGTGCAGGTGATGACCTTCGATGCGGAAAAAATCCAGTATGAAAGCAGCTTTGCCTTCGCATTCCCAGCAGCATGGCTGAAAACTGGCCTGTGATTTTGGTAAATCAAACACTCGCAGCCTGGTATGCCTTTTATTTCCAGTGAATCGAGGTAGTCCTTTAAAATGTTCGGATCCATGATATTTTACTTGCCTCCATGCTTCATAAAATGCAGCACATCGAACGTGACAGCAATAGATAGACTTATTTTACCATATACGATCAGAGATTGTATACCAAATTAAAATGTCATGTACCACTCAATAAGAACAGGTAAGCCATTTTGGCGTAAGCGCTCAGTAAAACAGGTGTGTAAACTAAAACCCATTTCCGATTTGAAATGACCCATTATAGGTATCGACTCATTCGGTAAAACCTCTGGACAATTACTTTAGTAGAAATTTACATTTATGTAGTGGTTTTTGGTTCTTATCTGTGGTAAAATAACAAATAAACACTTTCGAGTGAATTGGGTTTTGAGCGAAAAAACAAAATTATTCAGGGAGATTAGAAATGATACTCTGCGTTGTTACAGCTCTGTGCAAGGTCTGAACCGGACGAAATTGCACAGAGCGGATTGAGCTCGTCCGTTCGGCTTTGCACTTTCATTAAGTCATAAGGATTTGATATGAAAGAGGAGCAAAGTCATGACAAATAGTTTTAACACAAACATCTGGGAGCTTCGTACTTTCCTGATTTTATGGATTACACAATCGTTTTCATCACTGGGGAGCACAATGACCAGCTTTGCACTGGTAATCTGGTCCTACCAGCAGCAAGGGTCTGCACTTACAACCTCGCTTTTGACGATCTGTTCTTATGCGCCCTATGTCCTGCTGAGTATCTTCGCAGGTACATTGAGCGACCGTTGGAACAAGAAGGCCACCATGCTGATCAGTGATAGCTTTGCGGCAGTTTGTACCGTTTCGGTGCTTATTCTGCTGACAACGGGTAACCTCCAAATTTGGCACCTGTATTTAATCAACACCCTGAATGGAATAATGAACACGGTGCAGCAGCCGGCATCCGATGTGGCAATTAGCCTGTTGGTTCCGCAAAAGCACTACCAGAAGGTCAGCGGAATGCGTTCCTTCTCCAATTCACTGGTTACCATATTGACACCTGTACTCGCAACAGCACTGCTCTCTTTTACAAGCATTCGGGTTGTCATCCTGTTTGATTTGATTACCTTTACCACAGCATTCGTGGCATTACTGTTTTTTGTCAAAATCCCACAAGTCGTCGAACGAAGCATCACTGAGAGTGAGACCATATTGCAGTCTGTAAAGAGTGGCTTACGGTATCTCAGAGACAACCGGGGGATTCTGGATCTGATACTGTTTTTAGCCGTGATCAATTTTACCGCCTCCATCTTCAGTGCCGCCTTGCCTGCAATGATGCTTTCCCGTGCTGGCGGCGGAGAGCTGGCCCTTGGCATGGTCAATACCTTTACAGGGATCGCTACGATGGTTGGAAGTATTATGGTTACAACACTCCCTCCGCCTAAAAGCCGCGTTCGGGTCATTTGTAATTGCCTGCTTTTTTCCATGAGCACTGAGAATTTTATCCTTGCTTTTGGAAGAAGTATACCGGTATGGTGTTTGGGTGCAATCCTTGGATGGATATTCATTCCTGTTATGGGCGCCAATATGGATGTGCTCTTTCGGACAAAAATTCCTATTGATATGCAGGGGCGTGTCTATTCGGCGAGGAATACTTTGCAGTTTTTTACCATTCCCTTGGGATATTTGTGCGGTGGTATTTTGGTTGACAGGGTATTTGAACCGTTCATGGCCATGCAACCGACGAACAGCTTGTGGGTTGTACTGTTCGGAGCAGGAAAGGGCTCCGGGGCGGCAATGCTGTTTTTTGTAATCGGAATTTTCGGCGCATTATCCTGTTTGCCGTTTCGGGCCGACAAAAATATTTGGAGACTGGAAGAATAGCGGTTCCTTTTAGCCAAGTATATTTGTTATACTCTTTTCTCAGAATCTTTTATCTGAGCTTTAATCCAGCCTCTTACAAAGGATCATTGGAACACTTAGGCGACTGTATGTTCTTAAGCGGCAAAGGAAGCTTTATCCACGTAAAAAGCGGTATGTTTGCTGTGTTTTCCCCGGATGACGCGCACATGCCCTGTATCGCAGCGGATAAACCTCAACCTGTAAAAAAAGTAGTGGTAAAGGTTCTGGTGTAGCGTTCATAGAACATCGGGGGCATTAAGCCCCCGCGATTTTAACATCCTTTTCGAATGGGCATAAGATGTATTCTTTTCCGGCTTCGGTCATGAATGAAAGCTCTTCACCATGTTGCACAATATCGACAGTTTTTTCGTCGGATATTACAAACATATTCTGTTTGGAAAAAACAGTACAATCTCTTCCGGCAGTAGAGCGAATAACCGCTTTGGTCAAGCTTCCTTCCTTCCATTCTATATCAACCATGAATCCGCCTTTTGCCCTTAGACCCTTCACTTCGCCATATCGCCAATCTTCGGGAATCGCCGGGAGGAATTCCATTCCACCTTCATGACTCTGCAGGATCATTTCTGCAATGCCAGATGTGCCGCCGAAATTCCCGTCTATCTGGAAAGGTGGGTGAGAATCAAACAGATTGGTCTGTGTAGATTTCTTCAACAATTCCATCAGGTTTTCATACGCCTTTTCTCCAGCCTTGAGTCTCGCCCACATATTGATAATCCAGGCCCTGCTCCAGCCGGTATGTCCTCCTCCGTGAAGCAATCTCCTTTCCAAGGTTTTTCTTGCAGCCACTGCCAGCTCTGGGGTTCTCCTCACAGTAAACATGTTTCCGGGATACAACCCAAAAAGGTGGGAAATATGTCTATGCCCGATCTCGTCCTCTTCATAGTCTTCAGCCCACTCCTGAATCTGCCCGTGCTTCCCTATTTGCGGCTTAGGAAGCTTATCTGCTGTTTTTTCCATCAGCCCGGCCAATTCCGGATCAAGTCCGAGTATTCGTGCGGCAGCAATACAGCTGCGAAATAGTGTGTATATGATCTGGCTATCCATAGATGGTCCAATACATAGACAGCCTTTTTCTCCATTGTCCAATATATATGTATTTTCCGGCGAAACAGAAGGGCTGGTCACCAGTCTCCCTTTCTCATCCTCTATAAGGTAATCCAGGAAAAATTCAGCAGCTTCCTTCATGACAGGGTACGCTTCCCCGAGGAATTTAAAATCCTTGCTGTACTCGTAATGCTCCCATAGATGCAGGCACAGCCAAGCTGCCCCCATAGGCCAGTATGTTGCCGGAATCCATATATCCTGGGGTGCCGTATCCCCCCAAATGTCTGTATTGTGGTGTGCAGTAAACCCTCGGCAGCCGTACATCACTCTGGCTGTCTTTCTTCCGGGTTCCCTCATCCTTTCAATATGATCGAAAAGAGCCGTATGGCATTCAGGCAAATTACAGGATTCCGCCGGCCAGTAGTTCATCTCCGTGTTTATATTAATGGTATATTTGCTATCCCAGGCCGGAGTCATGTCCTTATTCCAAATTCCCTGGAGGTTCGCCGGCAAGGTTCCGGGCCTGCTGCAGGAAATCAGAAGGTAACGTCCAAACTGGAAATACATCCCGATCAGGCCCGGATCCTTTTCACCGTTTTTGATCCTCTCCAGTCTTTCAGACGTATCAAGTCCGTTCAGTTCGTTGGCACATTCTTTTCCACTGATGGCAAAGGAAACCCTTCCGTATAGCTCGGAATAATCTGCTATATGATCTGCAAGCAACCTGTCAAAGCCTTTTTCAGCCGCACTGTTCAGGTAATCAGCACACCTTTTTTCATAATCCTCAAAATAATAACTCGTAGCGGCAGATAACAGAAGCGTAACTGTATCGGCAGCTTCAACAACAATATTCTCTCCTACTGTATGGACACTTCCGCCTTCGGGTATTGCCCTGACCATTGTGCAGAACCTTACGCCCTTCTGAGAACCGCAGTTGACAAACATTGTAATCGTATTATCTCCGGAAGCTTTTACGCTATCAAGAAACCTGCCTCTCCTCAAGGAAGCTCTGAAGCTTATGGATCCGGGTTTATCGGCTTTCAGGTGCATGACCATTACCTGGTCGGCAGCACTTGAGAAAAAACATCGGGTATAATTCACCCCGTCGTGTCTGAAGCTGACCGTGGCAGTTGCGTTTCCAAGCTCCAGTTTTCTTACGTAATTTTCTGCATTACTCTCGTCAAGATCAAAATGCAAAAAAAGATCGCCCATGGTCTGGTATGGACGCTGGCTTTCCGGCACTCCTGATAACGCCAAAGCAGCAAGCTGCTCCGCTTCTTTGATCTTCCCCTCAAAAAGTAGCCTTCTGATGATCGGCAGGTTTTCGAAAGCATCCGGGTTGTTTCTGTCGACGGGATCTCCATACCATATGCTATCTTCATTCAGTTGGATTTGTTCGGTTCCAATCTTTCCGAACACCATCCCACCCAGCCTGCCGTTACCGATAGGAAGAGCCTCGTTCCAATCAGCCGCCGGCTTCTTGTACCATAGTGTGTAATCCTGTTCGCGCATTTCTATTCATTCCTCCATGATCTTTAGTCCTTAAAGGTTATATACTATTTGGAATTAGCCATAACCTTTAGCACTCCACACATTTCATTGATTTCTTTAATTGCAGTATCTATTACCGACATCTGATTGCTCTCATTTTCAACGGTTGCCAATACTTCTTCAATAGATGCAGCGTTTTCTTCTGAAATACTGGCCATATTTTCGATCTGCTTCTGTATATCAATAAACTTTATGATAATGCCGTCAATTTGGTTCATTCCATTATTGATATCAGAATCTGTTTTACCAAATGTGTCTTTTAATGATTTAAAGTAAGCAGAGATTTCATTTACAAGCTTTCTTCCTTCGATGGTTGCTGCTTCCCCCTGATTAACCTTCTCATAGACATCCTTCGATTTCACAAACAAGTCGGTTGTAACCAAATTTATGTCATTCACTATTCCAGCACTTTGCTCCGCCAATTTTCTTACTTCATCAGCCACTACGGCAAAACCTTTACCTTGTTCACCTGCACGGGCAGATTCAATAGCAGCGTTAAGGGCTAAAAGATTCGTTTGCCCGGCAATTTGCTTTATTCCTTCGAGCAAGCTATTAACTCGTTCCATACCTGATTGTAGTTCATATACATTTACAGCGGCAGTTCCAATAGCATCCGTTATAATATTGATCTGATTATCTACCAGCTCTATTTTTTCCCAACCACTATCCACTTTTTTACTCATTTCATCAGAGTTTTCGGAAATACTCTTTGTGATGTACCGTGTCTCCTGTGCACTTTCCAGAGAGCCTGCCATCGTTTCATTCACGCTGAAGATGCTGGAAGCCTCCTGTTGTATGGCCTTTGCCATTTCTTGCATGGATACGTTTATATTCTGACTCGAATCCGTAACTATATTAATGTTAGTGTTTATCCGATTTACATCTGTTGACAGAATGTTTGTACTTTCTTCAATTTTATCAAAAGTATCTTGGAGCTTATCCAGCAATTCTTGTGTATGTACTTCCTTTTCACGCGCTTCGTTAACTAGCTCCCTGCCCCATTTACTAAGGAAAAATAACAATGCCACTATACCGTTAAATACTATCATTATTGAAATAAAAACATGTATTCCAGTTCCGGGTCCGGCGATCTTCTCAGGTCTTGCTACATAAACAGCCAGAAGTAAAATGTCCATTATTCCGCCATGCAGTATAATAATTTCTTTTTTAAAATACAATGCTGCCACAGCAACCGTCGCTATCATGATATAGTGCTTATCCAGTGCATAATTATCAAGGTAAAAAAGAGCAACCAAAACAATTCCGGGAATAAGCGCAAAAAAGAGACCCTTTAAATATTTGTCGATCGGTAAAAAGTAGTTGATCAATGCAAGTACAATAACAATTGATCCTTGAAAACCAATATCAATTCCACGACTAACGCCCTGTATCAGCATGGCTTTGATAACCATAAGCAATACAATCGATATGATAACTGCAAGACTCACCTTATGAACTCTACGAACATTGTAAGTATCCTGACCTGTCATGTCTTTTCCCCCCTAAAATTATGTTAGAAATGGGCTAGGGCGATTTCAGAAAGATGTTTTGAAACACTTTTCCAACTAGTGGATTCTTTACGCTTACATAATTATATCACACAAAAACACTATGTAAAGCGTTTCCATGCAGCTGCTCTGAGCAGCCTGTACCGCCTCTTCCCGTCGCCTAATCCAGATCCATTTATGGTCGTCAATGTGATATTATGTCTACCAGTATATTATTTTGACGGAAACAGGCATAATGCGGTATTAGTCAAAAAGATTACAATCAATATTTATTACAAACGTGGGAGGTAGTATTAGGATCATATTATCAAATTATAAGGACATTGAAACTATAATGAATAAACTGTATGAGTTTGATTTTACAAGTACAGATAAAACTGGGATGACGTTAGGTGGGTATGTACTCAAAATTATGAATGATGACACCGTAGACGAATTCTCAAGCCTATTGTCATAACATGAATACGAGTATTTCTTAAGCATTAGTTGCCCATGCATATATGTGCATACACATGGGCAACTTCAGCATCTAGAAAATATAGTCGACTGTGGAACGGGCTTCTCGCACTTTTGATACAAAGTTAGATACTTTCACATGTTCTGGGTGTTTTTTATAAACCTCCAATGCCTGCTCGTTTTCAAATTCGGAGATGAGTACGGCATCATAGGACATATCGGTAGGTATTGCATTAATTCCCACTTCCAGATAGATGATCTGCTCAATTTTATCCTTTAGAGCTTCTAGCATGGCTTTTATTTTCTCTGCATTCTCCATTTTGCTGCATCCTTCTGCATAATCCTTCAATTTCCACATAACGATATGCTTTATCATTGTAGCCCTCCTGTTAGTAAATTTATTTTATGGTATATACCAAAATATCTGCTGATGACGGCATAAAGCGCCCTGTAATTATGTATGAAACCTATCAAAATGCTCACCATCTCAAGCAATTTGAAGCCGATGGCTTTCAGGTAAACAAACACCATCTGCCGATAAAACAAGTTTATCAATAGATGGTGTTTGTTTTGGTGACCCATAGGGGATTCGAACCCCTGTTACCGCCGTGAGAGGGCGGTGTCTTAGGCCGCTTGACCAATGGGCCGTATTGCTTCGGGATAACGGGCAGCTTGTTAGTTCCAACTGCAAAAAGTATTATAACACGTTTATTTGTTGATTACAATAGTCAAAAACAAAGTTAGGTTACTTGCTGCTTCAACAGGCTGCTGCTGGCGTTTCTGACATGCTCGGTTGTAAGTCTCTCTGCTTTATAAGCGTCTTTGTCTATAATCGCCTGCAAAATAGCCTTATGCTCCTCCAGCACCTCTAATGCCCGCTCCGGACTGCTCATCGATATTCTTCTCGCCTTCTGCACATAGTGGTGAAAGGTACTGAGCGTATGCATCAGCGGCTTGCTTTTGCTCGCCTTGAAAATAATATCATGAAAACGGGTATCAAATTGGAGTAAGTGCACATTATCATTTTTTAAAGTATAGAACTCTTCCAGTTCTACCGCTTCCTTTAACTCCTCCAGCTCCCTGGGAGTGATTTTCTCCGTTGCCCATCTGGCGGCCAGGCCCTCTATTAGCATTCTAATCGTATAGATATCCTGTATATCCTGAGCCGAAACACCCTTCACGATGGCGCCTTTGTTGGGAATAGACTGTACAAGGCCTTCCAGTTCAAGCTGCCTCAATGCTTCACGTACAGGTGTTCTACTGACCCCTAGCTCCTCCGATAGCTTTAGCTCCGTCAGACTCTCGCCAGGCTCATAGCGGCCATTGAGGATATCATTCTGCAATTGTGTAAAAACCCTGCTTCGCAGCGAACCCGATTGGGGTTCGCTGCCGCCATAATCAACCATGAGTATCATCCACTCCTATATTATTCGCTTTGATTTCTGGTATAGTTTAAAAGTCCGCCTGCAAGCAGGATATCCACCTGTCTGTCGGATAACGCCGCAAGTACCTTTATCTCTTTATTTGCTGTAATATTGGTCAATACCAGTTCATTTCCCGCTCGGATTTGCTCCCTGGCATTCTTAAGTAAAAGTATATCGCCCTGTTGTATTGTATCATAATCCGCATCATTTGCAAAAGTTAAAGGTAGAATACCCGAATTCACAAGATTGGCCATGTGTATTCTGGCAAAGGATTTTGCCACGACTCCCTTGATACCCAGCTGAAGCGGCGCCAATGCAGCATGCTCGCGGCTGGAACCCTGACCGTAATTTGAACCGCCGATGATAAATCCGCCGCCATTTTCCTTCGCCCGCTTGGGGAAATCAGGATCACAGGGAGTCAGACAATATTCCGCCAAATAAGGGATATTGGATCTGTATGGCAATAGCTTTGCATTCGATGGCATAATGTGATCCGTTGTAATATTGTCTCCAACCTTAATCAATGCAGATCCTTCCACTTCCCGAGGCAGTTCCTTATTTATGGGGAACGGCTTGATATTAGGCCCTCTGACTACTTCGACATCAGAGCCTTCAGAAGCGGGAGCAACAACCAGATTGTCATTGATTACAAACCTTTCAGGCATAACAACGGTCGGTGCATCTCCAAGGGTCCGGGGATCTGTCAATACGCCTGTTAACGCGCTTGCTGCAGCCGTCTCAGGACTTACGAGATATACCCCGGCTGAGGGTGTTCCGCTTCTTCCTTCAAAGTTTCTGTTGAAGGTTCTCAGTGAAACCGCTCCTGTAGCAGGTGCCTGGCCCATACCGATGCAAGGCCCGCAGGCTGACTCAAGAATTCTGGCTCCCGCGGCAACCATGTCCGCCAGTGCACCTTCCTGCGCAAGCATTGTCAACACCTGTTTTGATCCGGGAGCAATAACAAGACTGACTTCCGGATGAACCGTTTTGCCTTTTAAAATACGAGCTACCTTTATCATATCCATATAGGATGAATTGGTGCAGCTGCCGATAGCAACCTGATCAACCTTTATTGCACCGATTTCCGACACGGCTGCTACATAATCAGGGCTATGAGGCTTTGCAGCCAACGGTTCCAGAGCACCTAAATCTATTACTACTTCTTCGTCATAAGCTGCATCTGCATCCGGCAGAAGCTCAACCCAGTCATTCTCCCTTTCCTGAGCCTTAAGAAACGCTTTTGTGACATCATCGCTGGGGAATATGGAAGTGGTAGCGCCAAGCTCGGCACCCATATTCGTAATTGTAGCACGCTCCGGCACTGTCAGCGAGGCAATTCCTTCACCCGCATACTCTATCACTTTTCCAACGCCGCCTTTGACAGTTAACTGCCGCAGCACTTCAAGAATTACGTCCTTTGCTGACACCCACGGTCTTAACTTGCCTTTCAATGTTACTCTGCAGACCTTCGGCATCATCATGTAATAAGGCCCGCCTCCCATCGCAACGGCAACATCGAGCCCTCCTGCTCCGATCGCAAGCATACCGATTCCTCCGCCCGTCGGTGTGTGGCTGTCAGACCCTAATAAGGTCATGCCCGGTACTCCGAACCGTTCCAGCTGGACCTGATGACAAATACCATTACCGGGTCTTGAAAAATAAACACCATGCCTGGACGTCACTGTCTGAATGTACTTATGGTCATCTGCATTTTCAAATCCCGCTTGCAGCGTATTGTGGTCTATATAGGCGACGGATTTTTTCGTCTTAACCCTTGGTATACCAATCGCTTCAAATTGCAGATAGGCCATCGTCCCTGTAGAATCCTGCGTAAGGGTTTGGTCTATACGTATGGATATTTCACTTCCGGCAATCATTTCTCCGCTGATCAGGTGTTCCTTAATTATTTTTTGCGCCAAATTCATTCCCATATTGTTTCTCCTTTTCATGAGGAAACACCCTTTGCAAAATGCTTTGCAGGGGTGTCCCAAACTTTACTTTTAATTAATGACGTACCTCGTCAGACGATCTGCAAGGGACGCTTCTTTCAAAAAGGGACGTTCCTCGGCAATGGACTCTGCAGGAGCGTCCCTTCACCGATCACTACAATACCAGATCAAATATCTCAGGTGCAATTAATTTAATAGCTTCCTCAAGCTCATTATCACTCAAAGCAGTCACCCTGCCGTTCTTATACTGGTCATCCACCCAGTCCTTCATTTTTGTGACTCTTTCGTCTCTCTTATCAAGCCTCTTGTTGCCTGCAAAACCAAAGAAACCATTAATCCAGTGGGCAATGCCTGCAGCTCCGGAGGTTTGATTCACAGATACTCCTACAGGCCTGTTCAGCAATTTGTCTGTATTAAAAATATTATAGATTTCTTCGTCCTTTAGCAAGCCATCTGCATGAATTCCTGCCTGTGTCACATTGAAGTGCCTGCCGACAAACGGTGTCCTTGTCGGTATCGCATAACCGAGCTCCTTTTCATAATAATCGGCAATCTCAGTGATTACTGTGGTATCCATGCCGTCGGTATCTCCCCTGAGCTGCGCATATTCAATGACCATCGCCTCCAGCGGAGTATTTCCGGTCCTCTCGCCAATACCCAGCAGTGAGCAGTTGACGCTGGATGCTCCGTACATCCATGCACTGGCCGAATTAGAAACTGCTTTATAAAAATCATTATGTCCGTGCCATTCCAGAAGCTCACTTGGAAAACCGGCATGATGCCGCAGACCGTAGATGATACCCGGAACACTTCTCGGTAAAGCAGCACCAGGATACGCAACACCATATCCCAAAGTGTCGCACGCTCTCAATTTTATTGGAACACCGCATTCTTCACTGAGCTGTCGCAGCTCCAGTGCAAAAGGAACAACAAAGCCATAAAAATCAGCTCTTGTGATATCCTCCAAATGGCAGCGCGGCTTAATCCCCACTTCTATCGCACTTTTAATAATACCCATGTAGTGATCAAGGGCCTGCTTTCTGGTCATATTCAGCTTCTTGAAAATGTGATAATCAGAGCAGCTGACCAGAATGCCGCTTTCCTTCATTCCCATGTCCTTAGCCAGTTGAAAATCATTTCTGGTAGCCCGGATCCAGCTGGTCACTTCCGGATATGCATAACCACGTTCCTGGCATTTGTAGACTGCTTCCTTGTCTC
Organism: Bacillota bacterium; assembly: GCA_023435925.1. GTDB lineage: Bacteria > Bacillota > Clostridia > Acetivibrionales > DTU013 > JAEZLF01. Next base: position 12,756 of record JAEZLF010000069.1, on the reverse strand, counting down.
TGTCACTATAAAGGAAAAATTCGCTCTGCCGTATGATCCCATTTGGCCCCCCAAGCCTGTGAAGCATATCGAACAGTGTTACAATCTGCTCAACCGTATAGGGTGCTCTTGATTGCTGCCCGTCTCTGAAGGTGGTATCTGTGATCCATATTTCATCAGCTGGGAACATTGGCACTCTTCTGTGGTTGAATGCACATTTGGGGATCTCATCATAATTGTATATTTCCCTGTAAAGGTTTGGAGTCGCTACATCCTGCAAAGAATAGCGGTATTGGTTTTGCTCAAGTGTATTGGTCCGTTTGTTGAATTCCAGCATATCATTCACCCTACTTTGATTGTATATTTGTACTATTGTATACAATTATACAATCAAAGTCAACTATTTTATTCGTACAATTAATTTGTACAATCGTCAGAATATTTCCCTCAAATCTCACGAATAAGAAGGATTTTATCAATTTATCACGAAATAAGTAAATAATTGCACATAACAGGGGAGGATGGATATGTCTAAGACAAAAATTTCGAAAAATTTAAGTCAGAGCAGATTGAATGGAATAGTCATGATCATAGTTGGATTAGTTATGAGTATCATCTATGTCATATTGACGAAAAATTTTCTGGGCGCCCTTTGGGTTCTGCTGACATCGATCGTGACCACATTGGTTATGAGAACATGCAACAACTTTATTGTCAGAAAGAATGCAGAACGTTTTGCTGCTGACCTTGATGTCATAAAACAGGGTGATTACTCTAAGTTCATTGATTCAAAAAGTTTTGGTATTTTGTCCGGAATCGCCTCAATCATCAATGCTGTATTGAGTGATATACGCGCATTAATCGAAGGCTTCTTCACATTATCGCTTTCTATTATACAAGCATCCAGAAAGGTCGGTACAACTGCCCAGGAAGCTTCTGCAGCAATAACGGAAATATCAAAAACCATTGATGAAATTGCAGCAGGTGCCTCTGATCAAGCCCGAGAAGCCCAGCAGGGTGTGCATCTGGTAGAAAAGCTCTCCGACCAGATTAATATCGTTTATCAGGGTTACACCAGTGTCATGGAAGAAACAAACAACATTCACAATCTAAACGATATCGGGTTAAAATCAGTAGAAATACTGCGGGTCAAATCGGAAGAAAACTTCAATTCTACCGAAAAAATATTCTCCGTTGTCGAAAAGCTCACGAATACAACAAAGGATATCGGCATATTCGTACAATCTATTGAAGATATCGCAGAACAAACCAATATGCTTGCTTTAAATGCCGCTATTGAAGCCGCCAGAGCCGGAGAAGCCGGAAAGGGCTTTGCGGTGGTAGCTGAGGAAGTAAGAAAGCTGGCAGATCAAAGCAGGCAGTCCACTGAGGAAATTACAACGCTGATGGAAAGCATCAGTGAAGAATCCCAATTGGCTATACAAGCAATGGATATCATGAAAAAAGTATCTCAGGAACAAAGTAATGCCGTCGACAGTACGGATAAAGCTTTTGGTGATATTGCAAACGGAATCGGTTCCATCATAAATAAAACAAAGGATATTAATGACGCCGTTTCCAAAATGCAGACCGATAAAGACGATGTCATGGCCGCCATCGAAAATATCTCCTCCGTTTCACAGCAGACAGCCGCTTCCAGCGAGCAGGTTGCAGCCACCACAGAGCAGCAGCTCAATGCAATTGATGAAATGCAGACTGCTGCTGCCCAGTTAGATGAACTTGTACAAGAACTGGACAAGAAGCTCAAGAAGTATAAGCTTAGATAATACTGTTAAGAACGCAATCAAAAAAATGATTTGCATAATTGCTTTAAGAGTACTGAAAAGCCTCGCTTACCAAAATAAGCGAGGCTTTTTGCTGGTATATCACTCCGGTCACCCTGCTCCTGTGTCCTGTATTCCTCAGATCTCATACTCCTGCATCAATACAGCCGCTTCAACGTTATGAAAGCTGCTGCAGGCCTCTTTCAACAAATCATTCACATCATACTCAGGCCAGAAATGAGTCAGAAGAAGTTTTTTTGCACCGGCCTCCAAAGCCACGATACCACATTGAGAAGCCGTAAGATGAGGTGCATTTTCTGTGAAATCCTTTTCCAGCAGTCCGGCATCCAGCATCAATAGATCTGCACCTGCCGAAAATTCAATCAACGCATCTGTCCAGGAGGTATCCCCCGAAAAAACAAATTTCCTGCCATTAGACTCCATAGTAACTGCAAAATCCAAAGAAGGATGCTTCATCTGTGCAAAGGTGATCCTTATGCCGCCAATTTCCAATACAGTCTGTGCAGATATTGTTTTCAGAGCAAAGGCGTCCTTCACATCCAGTCTTCTGTATTCCTCTTCAGGCTCCGCAGGCGCGTACACCTCCAGCAGCTTGTCAATCTGCCCCCGTTTTCTTTTGATCTGTATCGCATATTTTAATACCTGCATATCCGAAACATGATCACTGTGAAGATGTGTCAGTATAATAGCATCCAACTCTTCTAACCGGATCAGCTTCTGCAGGTTGGCAAGAACTCCATTTCCGCAATCAATCAATATATTGGCACCGCCGTTTTGGATAAGATAACCCGAACAGGCTCCTCCTGCTCCAGGAAACGGTCCATTGTTCCCTAATATGGTCAGCTTCATAGATATCCCTCCAGTCAGTCTCCAAACAACGCTTTATACAGCACAATTATTCTATGTACCTTTCGATATCCATTCTCGAAAGAATGACAATAAGTATATAGCCCAGAACCGCACTCATTCCACCCTGAATGGAATTGGGTAAAAGCTCTTCAACTGCTGCAATCACCCCGAAGGCCTCATCAAACATGCCCAACAGAAACGCTTCTGCAAAAAAATACCCGGCTACCATAATCATTGCGCCCACAATCAGAGAAACCGCAAGCCTCAAATTAGTCGAAGGATTGGCTGTCTTCCGGCTTTCAGGCTTGTCTAGTTTTTTCACTGTCTGCATGTACTTAGCTGCTATTAAGCCTACAATCAGTCCCTCCAACCCTTTCACTACGAAGGTAATTGGCGCAAACAGCAACGCGCCTGCCGCAAGATCAGCAAGCCCCGATCCGATTGCACCTGCTGCCAAGCCACTGATTGGCCCAAGTATAACTGCCGTTAACATGATGACTGCATCTCCAAGGTTAAAATAGCCGCCAGGCAATGGCGTCGGTATACGGGTTAGATATGTGGTCAGGAACACCAGAGCTATCATAAGACCATTTAGCACCAGCTTTTTTACAGAATATTTTTTCATCAAAACAATCGCCTCCCCCTCTACTGAATGTCATCATACATTTAATGTAATAATGAGTTAGTGACATTTTAAGCGTGATGGTATGTATTGTCAATAGGATAAATGATCATTTGCAAATTGTTGGATAAATGATCATTTGCAGATTGTTCGGATAAGCCGGAGCCGGTTAAACTGCCTTGACGGCTTCAAGTGGAATGCTCACAATGACCTTGAACAAATCACCATCAATTTTTAGCTCAAGTGTACCTCTCTGAATTTCCGCAAGACTTTTTGCAATGGAAAGACCCAAACCGGAGCCCTCTGTTGTCCGGGAGCTATCGCCTCTCACAAAGCGTTCCATTAGCTGATCTGAAGAGATATCCAATGGAGCTTCGGATATATTACGAACAATAATTCTGCCAAAAGCTCCCGATTCCTCGACGTCCATATAGACTCGTGAATTTTTCTGAGAATACTTAACCACATTGGACAATAAATTGTCCATGATTCTCCACATCAGTGAACCGTCACCACATACTATCACAGGCTTATCACACATCTTAACCCGGACATCCAACCCAGCCTCAGCTGCTTTTTCACCATATTCCGCTTCCGCCTGCTGTGCCAGTGCGCAAAGGTCAACACTTGCAAAGCTGACGGTCATATCTCCGCTGGCGGCCTTGGATGCTTCCAGCAAGTCCTCTACCAGCTGCTTCAGCCGGGCAGATTTATTTTCCAGAATACCAACATACTCATTTACTGTCTCATTCTCTATTTTCTCCTTTTTCAACAAATCCACATAATTGATAATGGACGTCAACGGTGTTTTCAGATCATGAGATACATTGGTGATCAGCTCGGTCTTAAGCTTCTCCCCTTTGACAGCTTCAGCGACTGCGCAGCGTATCCCTTCTTGCAGACTGCCAATATCTGCGGCAAATTCAGCAAATGCCGGCGACATTTTATCTGATTTCAGGGCAACCTCCAGATTACCCTTCGTCATTTGCTTTACCCACTTCATGATACCGGATAAACCGGCAAGGGCTCTGGATACATAATAAATGGCCGCAATGTTAAGAGCCAGCAGAATACAAATGGTAAAAAGAATCAATCCACCATTGTCTTCATGTGTCATAATCGCAAACACAAAACTATTAATCGCCGCATATGCGAGCAGCAGAAGGATTACCGCCGGTTTGAAACGCCTTGCACTAAAACACATTTTCAGAATATTCGTAGCAGTCCGGATTGAGCTGTATATCAATGTGTGCTTGAAAAGTGTTTTTCTTTTAACATGCCGGATCATGCTTAACGCATAGCTTAAGAAGATCAAAAGATCGATTGAAAGAATGACAAAAACACCGATTATTCTATAAGGATCCGAACTGAAAATGTGTCCGACAACTTCCTCTGCCACCCCCACAGAGATCACAGCTGCAAAGATCAGCACAGCAGTGTGTATATCATTGTAGAGCCAATCAATCAGAGCAGGGTTTACTGCTCCATTCTTCTCTTTGCGTCCCGCCACAGCCGTAAGGTAAATGAAGCTGACAATCCCCAATAGGATAGCAAAAACGGCAATCACTATAAAAACCGGGATCAGAGAGTGTACCTTCTCAAATTCCATCTTCATATTATAGAAAATGTCTCCGGCAGCCGGTTCATCTTCCACCGCAGCATATAATGTAATGGATGGTCCTATTATGCCGGCATTCATCAGCCCGATAAATCTATCCTCCGATATATACAGGTGACCTTCCTTCATCATTACATACATCCTTTTGGATTTCAATTCACGGATGATTTCTTCTTCTGAATCACTGCTGACTTTAACCATATTGGTAACCACACTGCCGGTGATTTCATTTTTTATCAGATAGTTGAAATTAACACTTTCAGCTAGAATTTTCTCATTCTTTCTTTTTTGCGCCTCCATTTTCATCAGCAATATTTCAGCCTCTGCTTGCCCTGCCCCTGTCTTTTCCATAGTTTCAGCAGCTGTTTGTTCTTTTTCTTGCTGCAGAATCTGTTCCTTTGTCGGTTCCTTGGTCTGCTCCTGCGTTTGCGTATTATCCTGTATCTGTGCCTGATCTTGTATCGGATCCTGTGCCGATATCATACCCTGATCCTGTGCCGGCATATTATTCTTCGTCAAGGCCTGTTCCTGTCCCTGCAAATCAACAAGCTCAGCGGCATATCGCACATAATCCCTGAACTGGTATCCGAAATCAAATGTCTGATCGTATCTCTGCTGTTCAATTTGATTCGAGTATTTCGCAAAAAATACAGCAGCAGCAAACAACCCTGAAAAAGATACCCATATCAAAAATACTGCAATCACCTTCATCACAAGAGAATATTTAAAATTTCTCGATTTTATATCCAATCCCCCACACCACCTTCAGATATTTTGGTTCCTTTGGATTGATTTCAAGCTTTTCCCGGATACGTCTAACATGGACTGCAACTGTGTTCTCAACGGAAAAAGATTGTTCGTTCCAGACTCTTTCATATATTTCGCTCATAGAAAATACTCTGCCCAGATTCTCCATCAAAAGCTTGACAATGCGGTATTCAATAGGTGTCATTTTTATAAGTTCACCGTCTACCCGTATTTCTTTCAACTCATCGTCCAGCTCAAGACCCCCTGTTTTAAGTATACCGGTCTTCTGCTCCATACTTCCCAGTTTTGTGTACCGCCGCAGCTGGGACTTCACTCTAGCCAGTAATTCGAGAGGGTTGAAGGGCTTTGTCACATAATCATCAGCGCCAAAGTTAAGACCTGTAATTTTATCCGTATCCTGCGACTTGGCAGAAAGCAGAATGATTGGGATATTCTCCGTCTCACGCACCTTTACAGTGGTCATGAGCCCATCAAGCCCAGGCATCATAATATCCAGAATAATCAGGTGAATGTCATTCTCTTGAATCGATTTTAGCACTTCATTTCCGTTATATGCTTTGAACACGGCATAGTCATCCTGCTTCAGATAAATCTCCAGTGCGTTGACAATATCCTTATCATCATCGCATACCAATATGTTGTATGTACTCATAACAACCCCCAGATCATCATTTGTGGGCTGCCAACATACCAACCCATCTATCCATTATAACACTTAATTTTGTGCCTCGTTATAACACTTCGGTTCAAAGAAAATTTTTCGGTTAGGCGATAATTTGCTTCGCAAATTACGCTTAGTAGAAAAATTTTCTCACCTCAGCAGTGTTTCAACGAGGCTGGATATATCCTCACCGCCCGAAAATCGAATCTGTACCTGCCACCTACAGAGGTGGGGGACATTTTACCGCCTCGTTATATCTCACTTTTCTCCTTTCTTTTCATTTTTTTATTGATAATGTGCATAGCCCGGCCATACTCAGCCTAAAGTTTTCAAGTATCGGCTTCATTGTATCAATCATATCAATAGACTTTTACGAATAGCATGACAAATTTCTTACAGAATTCTTAAGTATGTATCGAATTTATTTCTGCTGCTTCCATAGCAATAAAAGGAGTAAAAGTAAACAGAATAAAAAAGTCCTGCTTATGAATAACAGGACAGATAGATATCACCGTCTGGACAGCATTCCCTCCGGAGACATCAACTATCCCCAGAAATTTAGGATACTAGACCAGTTTCATCAGTAAATATGACGCCAGCAGGAAAACAACCTGATTCAGTTCACAAACGGCACCCAAAATGTCGCCGGTCACCCCTCCGAGCTTTCTCCCCAGAAATCTGGCCAGTAAAAAAGCGGATACCGGCGGTATTGCCGCCAGGATCATCAGGACTAAAAAGGCAAAGGAAGCCTGGTTTGCCATTCCTACCATTTGAAAAAACACACCGCCTGCAGCAGCAAACAGGATGAAATAAAGGATTAGGCCAAGGATCACATCGTTTCTGTCGCAGCATTCAACACACCATCTTCCCGGCCCGTCGGATATTCCCGCATACCGTGATGTACCAGAACTGATCAGTGAACCGATTCTGCCAGCCACCGGCATCAGGAGTAAAATAACAGGGGTATAATCTTCAAGTACTGCTATTAACGATATATTCAGAAGAATGACAATCAATATGGTAAGTACCGCATTGGTTCCTACTCTGCTATCCTTCATGATTTCGAGAATTCGTTCCTTGGGCCGGTTGGAAAAAAGCCCGTCTGCCGTGTCACCAAGCCCATCCAGATGAAGACCTCCGGTCAGTGCGACATATAGAGCAACCGTAAACACTGCGGCAACACCGGGTGGAAACAGTAATCGCAGCACGTAATTGCCGCCTGCCAGAAGAATACCTATCACGAAGCCTACAACCGGAGCCGTCGCCAGGCCTTTTCCAAAATCCTCCCGTTCCGCTTTCACGCTTACATTCACAGGTATTGCGGTAAGAAACTGCAGCATTAATATAAACCGTCTTAAATACGCCATGCCACTCTGCCTTCTTTCATCCTTTATTTTATCTTCACCGGAATACCTGATACGCACAGGTATACCTCATCAGCTGCTTTCGCCAGCTGCTGGTTTACCCGCCCTGCAATATCACGTACCGCTCTGCCCAGTGCTGACGGTGGTACCACACCCATTCCAAGCTCATTGGTAACCAAAATAAACGGAATATCCGTATTTTGAATAATGGACAGCAGTTTACCTACTTGGCTGATGATTTCTGCTTCAACCGAATTGACATCTGCTACAGAAAGTCCTTCCCAGTCCATCGCTCTTTCCAGCATCATGTTGGACACCATCACTGTAACACAGTCCAGAAGTACCGCTTCCCGACCCTTTAGCATGTCGGGCAGTACGCTGTCAAAATCACGATACACCTCAAGGGTCTCCCAGCCCGAAGGCCTTTGAAGACGATGTCGGCGTATTCTCTCCTTCATTTCATCATCAAAAGCAATCGCAGTCGCGATATACAGCACATCATTGCCAAGGCTTCTGATCTTCTCTTCCGCAAAGGTACTTTTCCCGCTCCTTGCTCCTCCTGTGACTAAAATCAGCCTGCTCATATCGTCACTCCATTTCTATCGTTATTCATCCATTACTACTCAATTGATTACTATTCCCACCATTATTGCATTCGGTTATAGCGGCATCTGTTGAGGAGTTGTTCTTCCGTACTTCATCCCTTTTTTGCCCTCTTCATGGCAGAACCTCATGAAGCCGCGATCCCTCAACGACAATTGCATTCTTCTTCAGATCATTGTACATCCCCAAGCCCCTGCCGCCGGTAAAATCTCTGTTTTCCGGATTTCCATTCTCAATGATAATGAGCTTTGTTGCATGGGCAGCAGCTTCAAGGTTTTTTATATTCTGATGTCCGAAAGGCATATCACATAATATAGTGAAATCAGCGGCCTTCACCAGCGCAATATTTTCCTTTATCGTATCATCGTCTATTTCGCTGAAAGGCTGACAAACAAGTGCCTCCACACCAAATACATCCGTACATCCCAGATCACTGTCGCCATGGGCAAAAACACCTGCCGTGACGCTGAAACCGCTTTCATAAAGCTGCCGGATTACACCTGATGCGGAGCCGCCTCCTCCAATGACATGTACCCGGGTCTTCCGGACATTTTCAGCATGTCTCATCATGTGAAAGTCCACCAGCCCCGAAATACGGTTTTTATAAACCAATGCATTTACACCATAGGCTTTATAAAGGTTCTCCTGTGTAACGACTTCCTCCGGTACACCGTCTGCAATAATCCGACCGTTCTTCATTAGTATCAGCCTTGTACAGAAACGCACCGCTGTTTTCAGATCATGAACTGCAGCAATCACTGATTTACCGCTTTGACACAATTCCGAGGAGTATTTGAATATCTGCTCCTCATGGGCAATGTCCAGACTAGCTGAAGGTTCATCCAGTAATATAAGCTCTGTTTCCTGCGTCAACACTTTAGCGAAAAGTACCCTCTGGCGCTCACCGCCTGAAAGTGTATTGATTTGCCGGTTTTCAAATATCAATGTATCCGTATATTCCATGTATCTGCGAGCAATCTCATAGTCCGCCCTGCCTTCCGCTTTTAGCCTGCCAAGCGTATGATACCGGCCGGTCAGTACAATGTCCAGCGCTGAAAACGGAAAGGTAACAGTGGTATCCTGATGCAGCATGGAAACCTTACCGGCCACCTGTTTGCTGGTCATGGCTGAAACGCTTGTCCCGTCTATTTCAATGCGACCCGTGCCTTTATTGATTCCATTGATGCATTTTAGCAAGGTAGTTTTCCCGGCTCCATTGGGACCAATTAGTCCGATAAATTCGCCTCTTACAGCTTTGAAGGCAATATCCTTTAAAATGTGTGTCTCGTTTACATGAAAATTTAGCCCATCTACTATCAGTAAATCCTTATTGATTTTATCGTTCAAAATAAGCCGCCCTCCCTTCTGCTCTTAATCAGAAGATATAGGAAATACGGTGCACCAAGCATGGACGTAATAATCCCAACACTAATTTCACCATTGGCGGGTAATCTGGAAATAATATCACAGCCAACTAAAAATACGGCTCCTCCTATTGCGCTGGCAGGAATCAGAATTCTGTGATCCGGCCCTACAATCAAACGCAGAATATGAGGTACTATAAGTCCTACAAAGCTTATGGGTCCGCATACAGAAATTGCAATTGCAGTAATAAGTGAAGTAAGCAGAAGCAACAGCTTTCTTGTGCGTGATGGTTCAATGCCTACGGACTGAGCCTCTTCTTCACCCAGAAGCAGCAGGTTCAGATCACGTGAAAATAACATAATAATTAGTATCAATACAATTACCGGTATTGCGATCAGCTTCACCTGATCCCACATCATGCCGTTTAGGCTGCCCATCGTCCAGAAAACGTAATTTCGCACTTCATAGGTATTGCTGTTGATAAGGATCAGTTGTGTAAAAGCTCCAATGAAAGTGCTGACTGCAATACCGGATAGTATCAGCGTCAGAGGCGATATTTTCCCTTTGCGCAGCGATAAAAGATAGATTGTTGCAACTGTGAATAAAGCTCCCACCGAAGCAAACAATGGCAGAAAAAAAATACTCCGGGCGGCAAATCCCAGCGTAATAGCTGCAACCGCCCCCAGGCCTGCACCGCTTGAGACACCTAAAATACCGGGGTCAGCCATTGGATTTCGGAACATTCCCTGCATAACGGCACCGCATGTTGCCAGCGCACCTCCTGCAATACATGCCACCAAAACACGGGGCAGTCTGACGAGAAAAATGATAGCAACCTGATCCTGAGGCAGGGAAGAATCCTTCCATACTCCAAGACCGGATAAAATGATTCTGAAAGCCCTGTCCAGCGGCACATAAACCGTCCCAACCGCTACGGCCAGAACAATCATGCCAATCAGCATGAGGAACATAACAGGCAGTACTTGCCTCATTTTCTTGTATACAGTACCATTTCCAGCAATAGATTTTTTATATTGATTATCCATTCCTACATTGTCCTTTCCATTGCTTATCCGGGGCATATCATTCAGGATTTCCTTGTCCTTCACTCCATTATTTTCCACCAATCTGCTGCCACTGCATGTTTTACTTGAACAGCTCAGGATACGCAGCTCCGGCCAGATCTTCCACACTTAGTACAACATACTGTGAAATAGCGCTTATGTGAGGGTTGGGGACTGTTATGAGCTTATCGTCTTTCACCGCATTCACTGTTTTCAGACTTTCATCATTCTTCAATGTATTTTTCATGCTTTCCAGCGTATTATTCGGATCGTAAAACCAGGATGGCAGAATGATGACATCAGGATTAAACTCTATGATCTTTTCCTTGGTGACCGTTGGCCATCCCTCCATACCGGCTCTTGCAACAACGTTGGTCAATCCTGCTCTTGTCATAATATCATCAACATTCGTCCCGATACCACTGCTTCCCATTTCTCCATAATCCATAACGGTGAGCTTCTCTTCCGGTTTCAGCTGTGCAAGTTTCTCTTCTACCGCCTTTAATTTGGCATCCATCCACTCTATGATCTCTTTTCCCTTTTTGCCTGACCCTGTGATTTTTGCCAACTCGATGATGGTAGCTTTCTGTTCATCAATATTGGACGGTGTTTTAAAGGCGTATACCGTAATACCAGCATCCCGCAACTGTTTTACTCCATTTGGATCAGCCCATGTATCCACGATAACCAGATCCGGAGTCAAAGCAATGATTTCCTCCATCTTTTCAAGTGAGGTCCGCGCAGATACTCCTGCAGCTTCAGCCGCAACATTGGAAATGCCGGCATCATCCGCGTACTGTGTCAAGGCGAGGATCCTGCTTTTGTCTATCAGCCCAAGCAGCATTTCGTCGGAGCCTAATGTGAGGGAAATCACACGCTGAGGCTCACTTTCAATGGTCATCTCGTCACCATTTCCGTCAGTTACATTCAAAGGAAAATTTTGCGTGGTTGATTCCTCTTCCGTTGCAGAAGCGGCTTGTTCTGTTACAGTCTGTTCGCCTGTAGTATCAGCCGCTGTTGACGCAGCGGCAGACCCATCCGAATCTTGTATGACTTTTCCGCCGCAGCCTGCCAATACCATGGAAAGCATTGCCGCGATAATGATTACGACGGCAATGGTATGGTTACGTTTCTTCACATCATTCATTATCTTGTTCATCATCAAATCCCTCTCTATTCTCCAATCCTGTGGTTATCTGGATGCATCACATCCGAGTCTAAAATTCAATACCTTTTCTTGCCTGTATGCCTTTTTGCGCCGGATGCTTAACCGCTTTGATCTCGGACACATAATCCGCCAGTTCAATGAGTTCCGGTGCAGGGCCTCTTCCTGTCAACACCAGCTCCAGATTATGAGGTTTGTTCCTTATAAAATGAATAACCGCGTTTTTATCCAGCATACCGGATGACATTGCACCTAATGCTTCATCCATGATCAGCAGATCGACTTCTCCCCTGCCAACGGCAGCAGCAGCATACTCCAAAATACTACTCTGTTCTGACGCAGTCCGACACTTCTCCTCCGGGCTCATATTCCACGTAAACTTTTTTGTTTCTTTACACCGGTATAGCTTAAATCCCGGCTCAAGCTTCTGCAAACTACATACTTCGCCAGAAGGTGACCCTTTCAGGAACTGTACCATCAGCACTCTCATTCCGCTTCCGCAGGCTCTGACGCCCAGCCCTATTGCTGCCGTAGTTTTCCCCTTTCCGTCTCCCGTGTATATATGCACTAAGCCCTTCATGTAATCCACCCTTTCAACTATTCGTACCTATACATAAACAAAACCTCCTGACTATACGTCAAGAGGTATTTATGCACATTTTGGATGTCTGATATTCAATCGCCATCTCATGTACCCCCTATCGCTCGTAGAGTTACAGTTTTCATAGTACAGGCAGGTCTTCTGGCTCAAGCATCATCACCCTGTCACTCCTTCCCGGTTTCCCAGTGGCTTGTGGCAGGACTCCTCTAATACAGCGGCGGGACCGCGTGGGATTCAAACCCACTTCCCTTATTTATCAGCGTGTCGCTGATACCTGTACCTTTATTCTATT
>JAEZLF010000057.1 GCA_023435925.1 Bacillota bacterium | reverse complement strand
AATTCCTATGAAGATTTATATGAGAATTTTAGTATCAACCTTCCCGGTGATTTCAATTACGCCTATGATGTCGTAGACGAGATCGCAGTTGAAACACCGGACAGAATTGCCATGGTCTGGTGCGATGACAAGGGTGCAGAAGCTACTTTTACCTTTGCTCAAATGAAATATTACAGTGACAAGGCTGCTAATTTCTTTAAATCCTGCGGCATCTGTAAGGGTGATCCGGTCATGCTGATCCTGAAAAGGCGTTATGAATTCTGGTTTTCCCTTCTAGGTCTACATAAAATAGGAGCCATATGCATTCCGGCAACACATTTGCTGACGGAAAAGGATATTGTGTATCGCTGTAATGCTGCAGATATCAAAATGATCGTCTCTGTAAAGGATGATTTGGTCATTAACCACATTGAGCAGTCTATTCCCAAAACACCTTCGCTGAAAATCAAGGCGCTGGTTGGTGATGAAACACAAGAGGGCTGGCTTGATTTTAACAGCGAGCTTGAAAAAGCGTCTGATGTGTTTGTAAAGCCTACGGGCAATGATGCAATAACAAACAGCGATATTATGCTGCTGTATTTTACTTCCGGTACCACCGGAATGCCTAAAATGGTACAACACAATTTCACCTACCCTCTCGGCCATATCCTGACGGCTAAGTATTGGCAAAATGTATTGGACGGCGGGCTTCATCTTACGGTTGCCGACACCGGCTGGGCCAAGGCTATGTGGGGCAAGATCTATGGGCAGTGGATCGCCGGATCAGCCGTATTTGTCTATGATTATGACAAATTCGTTCCCAAGGAGCTTCTAAATGTAATCGTCAAGCACAAGGTAACCTCCTTCTGTGCTCCTCCGACTATTTACCGGTTCTTTATTAAAGAGGATCTTACGAAATTTGACCTGAGCAGTCTTCAGCATTGCTCTATCGCCGGTGAACCTCTGAATCCCGAAGTGTATAATCAATTCCTGAAAGCTACCGGAATGAAGCTTTTGGAAGGATATGGCCAGACCGAACTGACCATCACCCTTGCAACCTTCCCCTGGATGGAACCAAAGCCCGGATCCATGGGTAAACCGGCGCCAGGCTACGATATTGATTTGCTGGATGAAAACGGCAACTCCGTTGATGTCGGTGAAGAAGGCCAGCTCGTAATACGAACCGATAAGCAAAAGCCCTTCGGCATGTTTGACGGATACTATAGAGACAGTGCACTGACTCAAAAGGTCTGGCATGATGATATCTATTATACCGGAGATATGGCATGGAAGGATGAAGACGGGTATTACTGGTTTGTTGGCAGGGCTGACGACCTGATCAAGAGCTCCGGCTACCGTATTGGGCCCTTCGAAGTGGAAAGCGCCCTTGTTGAACATCCGGCCGTACTGGAATGTGCCATTACTGCTGTTCCCGATCCGGACAGAGGTCAGGTGGTTAAAGCGACCGTCGTTCTGACAAAGGATTATTCGGCCAGCGAAGCTCTGGTAAAGGAACTGCAGGATCATGTGAAAAAGGTCACAGCACCATATAAATACCCAAGAATCATCGAATTTGCTACGGAACTTCCCAAGACCATCAGCGGCAAGATCAGAAGAGTTGAAATCCGCCAGAACGATACGGAAAAATAGAATTTCCGACACTATGTTTCATGTCGAAAAAATCATGGTTCTTACTTTCTTAACATAGTACACGAACGAAAAACAGCACCTAAAAAATCGGTGCTGTTTTATTGTTGTAATACATTTCTTACATCATATTCAATCCGTTTTCGACCTGAACATGCCAATACTAAGCCCTATTCACTCTATGCACTAAGCGTCTTCTGGCTTTTATCCTTCAGAACATACTGATCAAAGCAGACAAAGGCGATAATAGCAAGGCCAGCAATATCAGTGAACCAATTGGGATCGATCAGCATCAGACCACCTGAAACAGCCAGGATCCTCATCCACCATGGCATCTTTTTCTTCATAAATCCTTCCAGGCCGCCTGCAATGGCAAACATGCCAACCGTAGAGGTAATGATGATCTGAACCACCTTTGAAATTGTGGTATTGACCAGAAGCATCGAAGGATTGAGCACAAAAATATATGGAATAATGAATGCAGCAATGGCAAGCTTTGTCGCGATGATACCTGTCCTTAAGGGATTACCTCCGGAAATGGCGGATCCGGCATAAGCTGCCAGAGCCACAGGAGGCGTGATATCTGCTACAATACCAAAGTAGAAAACAAACATATGCGCCGCAAGTACAGGCGTACCTGGTATCAGCTTAAGAATGATTGGAGCCGTAATCGTAGCCATGATGACATAGTTTGCAGTGGTGGGAACACCCATACCCAGTATGATACATGCAATCATTGTCAGGAAAAGAGCCAGTATATCAATTCCCCCCGATAACATCAAAAGGCCGTCTGCAAGCTTCAGACCGATTCCTGTAAGGGAAACGATTCCTACAATAATGCCGGCAATGGCACAAGCCGCAGCAACACCGATCGTGTTCTTTGAACCATTCTCAAGTGCATCAATAAAAGCATTTGGCGTTAAACGTGTGTCTTTGCGGAACATGCTGACAATAATTGCAGCAAGGATTGCCAGACAAGCAGCGCGAGAAGCCGTGTATCCAATAGACATAGTGACAATGAGTACAATAATCGGTAAAAACAGATATCCTTTTGTCAATAAAAGTTTAAAGAAGTTAGGAATGGAGTCCTTTGGAAGTCCCTTTAATCCCAGTTTCTTCGCTTCAAAATGCACCATCAAAAAAATGCCGGAAAAGTACAGAATAGCGGGGAAAATAGCAGCCGTTGCGATAACAGAATACGGCAGCTCGGTCATCTCAGCCATCAGGAATGCTGCAGCACCCATGATAGGAGGCATTATTTGACCGCCGGTGGAAGCAGCAGCTTCAACTGCACCGGCAAAATCCTTATCATATCCGGTCTTCTTCATAACGGGAATGGTAACGCTTCCGGACCCGACGGTATTGGCAACAGAACTGCCGGAATACATGCCCTCCAGAGCACTTGAGATAACGGCAACTTTAGCGGGGCCACCGGTAGCACGCCCTGCAATGGAGTTTGCAATATCTATGAAAAAAACACCAATATTTGTCTTTTCAAGAAAGGCCCCCAGGATGATAAACAGCACAATAAATGTAGAGCAAACACCGATAGGTGTTCCGATGACGCCATCGAGTGTATAAAACAGCGTATAAACAATTCTGGTTATTGAATATCCTGAAGCGAAAGCATAGATAATAAAAGCTGATGCAACTACCAGTATCGGTAACCCAACCACTCTTCTGCATACCTCTGCAATGATTAGTATCCCAACAATACCGATGATGACGTCTATTCGTCCAATACGGGTGGCCTTCATCGCCATATTCGCAAAATTAAATGAATAGTAAAAGAAACATGCAGCACCTATAATGCCAAGTATGATATCATACCAAGGCACAAAGTTCACGCGCTTGGCAGATTTTTTTTGGGCCGGATAGAGCATGAAGGCGATAAAAACGATCAATGCTACAAAAGAAGTCCTTCTGATTTGCTCCGGCCAAGCGCTAATTAGATTCATGTAAAATACAAATAACGAAAATGCTGCTAAAATATATCGCACAATTACCTTAGGGACACCGTCGTAGTGCCTCGTATTGGATTCACGATCATATTCAGCCATAACAGCTTCCACATTAATCTGCTCAACGTCGCCCATTGATGACTGGACTGTGTTCTTTGTTTCAGACATGCGCAATCCTCCTTTTGAGTGGGTCATATCAACTAAATGATTCATGCTGATTCCAAATCAAAACCCGGATCTAAAAAATATACTCACTATCATCCGGCCTTTCATTAGGAACTGGCATAATTTATACAAAAAGTCTCCGTCCGCAGATAAACTGCACAGTAGCATTCCGTCCACAGAGTTCCCGCAGGCTGATCGATTCATTGCCAATCTCGAGTATGTGGTCCGAAACGGTGCCTACAATATAGGAAAGACTATCCAGTTGTTTTTCAAACCCACTTACAATCATGGAACCATCTTCACCATATTCCAGTGTCTGCTCTTCTCCTACCTCTGTCTGCACACCTGCACCAAATGAGTAATAGATCGTCCGAATAACAAATATCTTGTCATCCCGAATTTCATAGACATCGGTCACAGGACTATTATTTACAGAGTGAATAAAGGTGACAGAGAACTCATCCCCCTCTTTAGCAGGATAATATGCAAAAACCTGGCCTGTATCCCCGTCCTTGAGCAGAATGCACGGAGTTGAAAAAACAAAATAAAGAAAAACGGAGGACGCAACTATGAGTACCAGTGCGGCCCCCGCCAGTATACGTTTCATTTAAATCAACATCCCTTAACGAACGCCAACTTCTTTATAATACTTTAATGCACCCGGATGGATCGGTATGGAGATGCCTGATACAGAGTATTCCGCATTAAGTTCAGCACCCTTCGGATGAGCCTTTGCAATCTCATCGGCATTATCGAACAGAGCTTTTGTCATATTGTAAACCAGGTCTTCGCTCAATTCATCCGAGACGATATAAGTGGCAACAACAGCCACAGTCTGTTTATCCTCGCTTACGCCCTTATAAGAATTGCCCGGAATCGCATACTTTGTATAGAAAGGATATTTTTCAACCAGTATTGCTGCATGCTCATCATCAACTTCAAGCAGATTAATCGTATTGGAAGTTGCCAGCTCGACAATAGCAGTGGTGGGAGCACCGGCGACACAGAAGAAGGCGTCTATCTTGTCGTCCTTAAGCGCGGTAGCACTGTCCGCGAAGCTAAGGTTATGCACTTCGATGTCATCAAAGGTCATCCCATAGGCTTCAAAAATCTGATGCGCATTAAACTCACAGCCGGATCCAATGTCACCGACTGAAACACGTTTGCCCTTCAGTTCAGAAATGTCTGAAATACTGCTTTTGGAGACAATCTGGACCACCTCAGCATAGCATCCTGCCATTGCGGAAAACCCTGTGACCGCTTCGCCGTCAAACAGGTCGATTCCCTTATTGGCATAATACATAACGTCGTTTTGTACGATCGCAATATCCGCTTCCTTGTCCGCAACAAGGTAGATGTTCGCCTTAGAAGCACCTGTGGATTGAACATCAAAGCTCAGATTACTGATCTTTGAGGATAGAACCTGTGAGACGGTACCGCTAAATGCGTAATATGTACCTGTTGTGCCTCCGGTAGCCATCTTCAGGGTAGTTTTGCCGCCGCAGCCTGATAGAATCAGGGAACAGATCAGCAACAAGGTTAGACTGATTACAATAATTTTCTTTTTCACAAAATACCCCCTATGAATTGTATATATTATTGTAAAGAGCTATTTACATAAGCACACTTCACAATGTTATAAGTTTATACTAAACGATTCTATTTTTCAACACTTTAATCAACTAAATCTGTAAAGTGTCAAGCATCTATGAATGGTTTCCCCACAGGTTCATATCCTTAAAGCTCTGCCAATTTCCCAAGCAATATATTGCTTCGCTCAATGAATTTCGTCATGGCCTCCGGTTCAAGCTGCTTGTGACTCATCATGGCAAGATCGTAAACATGCTGACATATGAGTGTTGCATCAGCCTTTTTATCCTCATTTCCCGCCAGCTTGACAACAGACTGTATCAACGAATTATTGCTGTTCAGAACAAGGGTTTGTTCGTCAGGGAACATTCCGCTCATATCCATTCCACCCATGCCGTACATTCTGCTCATTTCCTGCATTCTGCGAGAATACTCCGATAATAGGATCATACCCGGCGTAGCGGTTGATTTCAATGCTTCCACTTGTACTTTTAGCTTATCGTTTCCGACTGCTTCCTTAAAGATTTTCTCAAGCTCATTCGTCAGCTCAGTCTTGTCCGCTCCGTTATCCGCATCCTTCAGGCTCTCGGAAATATCCGCATCAATGCGGTTAAACTTCACATTGGTTTCTTTCGTCTCAAGGAACTGAATAAAGTGGTTGTCAATCATGGTATTGAGGATGACAGCCTCCATATCATGTTCTCTGAACATTTTTATATATTGTGCCTGCTGTTTTTCATCCGTTACATAGAACACCTTATCCTTATGCTTTTCCTTATTTTTTTCAAGGTAATCCTTCAAAACGGTATACTCGCCATTGGTAGTTTTGTATATGACGATATCCTTTACCCTGTCAAAGAATTTTGCCTCGCGGATACAGCCGTACTTCACAAACGGGTTGATATCATCCCAATACTTGTTGAAATTATCTCTTTCATTCTCAAAGAGTGATGTCAGTTTGTCCGCAACCTTCTTAGTGATGTGGGATGAAATTTTTGCCACATATCCGTCATTCTGCAAGAAGCTTCTGGAGACGTTCAACGGAAGATCCGGACAGTCTATGACGCCCTTGAGAAGCATCAGAAACTCCGGTATGACCTCCTTGATGTTGTCGGCTACAAACACCTGATTATAATAGAGCTTGATTTGCCCCTCAATGGTTTCAAACTCATGCTTGAGCTTAGGGAAATATAAAATGCCCTTTAGGTTGAAAGGATAATCCATGTTCAGATGAATCCAGAAAAGAGGATCATTAAAATCGTGGAACACTTTTTTATAAAAGTCCTTGTATTCCTCATCTGTACAATCTTTGGGAGCTTTCAGCCAGAGCGGATGAGTATCATTGATCGGTTTCTCCTTCTCAGCGGCAAGCTCTTTTTCCAATTCGGCATCGGAATCCTCATCAGCTTTTGAATCCGTATCAGCCTCAGTCTTTGCATCCGTTTTTACATCCGCGGCTTTATCCTCGGCAGGCTTTTCCGCATCGGCTGCGTCCTTTTCTTTCTTTGCTCCGTCTTCCAGGAACAGCTCTATGGGCAGGAAGGAGCAGTATTTTTCCAGCACCTCCCGCATTTTGTAATACTCCAGGAATTCCACAGAATCCTCGGCCAGATAAAGCGTGACAGTGGTGCCTCTCTCCGAACGGTCAGAAGCATCCATCTCAAATTCCGTTCCACCGGTGCTTGTCCATCTGACCGCACTTGCACCCTCTTGCCATGATAGTGTATCAATGGTTACCTTCTCCGACACCATGAATGCCGAATAGAAGCCTAAACCGAAATGACCAATAATCTGGCTGCTTTCATCCGTCTTGTCCTTATATTTTTCAAGGAAATCAACTGCACCGGAAAAAGCAATCTGGTTGATATACTTTTTGACTTCTTCATCCGTCATACCGATTCCATTGTCAACAACCTTGATCGTCTTATCTTCCTTATTCACAATAACTCTAATATAAAAGTTTTCGTTTTCAGGAAGCTGTGCTTCACCCATAGAGGCAAGCTTTTTCAGCTTTATGATCGCATCATTGGAGTTGGATACGATTTCCCGGATGAAAATATCTTTTTCCGAGTATAGCCATTTTTTTATAATTGGAAAAATGTTTTCTGTCTGAATTGAAATATTGCCGTTTTCTTTTGGCACAACAATCCCTCCTTGTCATTAAGTAATACTTATGCCAATATTTATATTACAACGCATGATGTTTCATTGTCAAGCCAAATTTAGCACTCTCCAGCCGAGAGTGCTAACAATTCTGAAATCAATATGAGATTGACAAAGTAAAACAGATTAAATAAGGTATATCAATGTGGTATTGTTTCGATTACCACCTAAAAATTACAATATGGCGTTTCAACCCAGCAGACATTCTGCCGGACATCTTAATTAATGAATTCCGTATATCAGAACTCGGCTCCAGGAAACAAAACCCATACTCAAATTCTTCATTCTTATTTCTATGGCTGTGTACAATAGTTCCCTGTATGCAGAAGCTCACAAGATCAAGCACCAGACTCATTTCCAGAATAATTTTCCTATCGGCAGGCAGCCGCAGCACCGATTCAAACCGCAGACCACCCTGACTGATATCCAGTATCCGCACCGTCATGGTGCTTGTGTGAACCTTATTGGCTCCTACCTGCACAATACACGCTGTAGCATACAGAGGCATATCAGGTTTGATACGTAAAAACTTCCTGGAATAAACCTTCTGTTCCACTTCATCACCTGCTGCAATGTATATTTACTTCATTCCTGCAGCAGAATAAGGTTACCATATATTAACATTGTCAGCAATATATTTCTCGAGCAGTGTATTATACTCCCTGCGCACTGCAGCAACTACCGGATTGGAAGAAGAATTTATCGTGATAGAATCTATTGTTTTTATCGGCAGTACTTTAATGGACGTGCCGGATAAAAAAGCTCCCTCCACCGAAGTCAGCTGGTCAGCTTCCACAAATTGCTCCACTACATCGAATCCAGCATTTTTACATGCTTCAAATACATATTTGCGCGTAATACCTTTCAGAACAGCTTCTCCCGGTGCAGTAAAAATATGCCCGTTTCTTACAAAGAAAGCATTGGATTTGCTTCCCTCTGTGATCCTTCCCGCATGATCCACCAGAAGCACCTCAAAGAATCCGCCTTCCCGTATTTTTTCGCTCACTGCAGCCTTATAATTCTGATTGATCAGCTTTGCATTGGGATTTTGCCGCTCAATCTGGAATAACCCGGTTCTGACACCAATATCCGCTTCCACTTCAGATGGGTAATAGCTTTTGCTGATATATATCAGCTTTTGCTGTATGCCTCCGTTTTCACTGACCACGATCTTCACATTGCAGCTGTTCGTTTTGTTGGCATCCAGTAATTTTTTAATATCCTCTGTCAGCTGCTCCGAGGTTAGATTCAGCGTCTGACCGATCGACTGAAAGGTGCCGCACAACCGTTCAAAATGATCCCGGTAAAAAAGAGGCACGCCTTTAATGACGCGCAATACTTCGTATGCAGCCTTACCTGACGTATCAGTCTGTTCCTCCCATGAGGCGTCTTTTATTTCGCTATCTAGTATAAGAAAAGAACCAGCATTATCATCTATCATAAATCAACCCTCTATTCTATTTGTTTATGAATATCTTGTTCCAATGTTACAGGTGGATTATAATGTATTTACATGCATTTTGCAATCCGCACGGCCGATTTAGC
>JAEZLF010000271.1 GCA_023435925.1 Bacillota bacterium | reverse complement strand
TCCAGAAGCAATTTTGCTTTCTCAATTCTTTTTCGTACGATATATTCATTGCATCCTTCCCCGGTAACCTTTTTAAACAATCTCGAAAAATAATTCGGTGTTAGATATAAAAAGGCTGCAATGTTCGATACGGATAGTTCGTCGGATAAATGCTCCTTGATATAGCGCTTTGATTTATCTATAATGACATGTGCATTCTGTTCCTCTTTCTCTCCCCGCATTTTTATAAAGAATTGTCTCGTCAGCTCAAAGAGCTCTTCTCCATTTACGTTCATAATGCTGTTCATAAATAAGCTGATCCTTGCATCAGCTTCCATACCGGAATTACATACAAAAGTATAGTATGTGGATGCTGCCAGCTCAAGACAGCACCTGCGGATATAGGAATCAGCGAGATTATAGGAATCCGTTACCCGGCAAAACTGATCAAAAATGCACAGAACCTTTTCTGAATCTCCGATATTAGCGCACATGGAATTAATGATATCTGCAAATACCTCCCGATATGAATGATCAATTCTCTGCGCCTTTTCTGTTTGGATGATCTCATTATACTCTTCTCTTTCACATTGCAGCAATTGCACAGCATCGTTATAGGAAATGCATAACAGCTTCAGCCCTGACACCGGATTGCCTACAGCTACCTTAGGCTTCTTACTGTATTCATCTTTCAGGATACTATTTAACTCCTGAATCCATTCCATTGTGCTGCCTTTTTGTCTGGAAAGAAAATAGGCGATCACAATCCTTCCGTAATCATCCATAAAGGTCAGCCCTCTATTCTGGGCATCAACCATTCCGATACATATGTTTTTTATCGATAACACAGTATAGTGATTATCTCCGCCGCCGCTGTCAACGCATAAAGCCGGGACAATAATAGCTACCTGCATTTGCTGATCTGCTTTGAAATTATATTTTTCACAGAAATCCATAATTTGCTTGTCCTGTTTGCATATCCTGTTATGTATCAGGTCTCTCATAAACTTTTCTATACTCATTTGCTCCGCAACAGCATTGGCTCGGTTTTCATTGATGTCTGTCAATTTATCGATTTGGTTCGTTTCCAGAAAAGCAACCTGTTTTTTCACAGCCTCTATCAATACCTTTTCATCGATGGGCTTGAGGAAAAAGTCATGCACCTTCAGCCTGATGCATTGCCTTGCGTACTCAAAATTGTCATACCCGGTAAGAACCAAAACTCTTATCTGAGGAACAAACTTTTTCGCCGAATCAATCAGATCCAATCCGGACATCTGGCCCATTTTTATATCTGTGATCATAATTTCCGGCTTATGCTCCCTGATAATGTCCAATGCTTCCTCACCTGATTTTGCGACAAAAACTTCTCTTATTCCAAAGGTATCCCATGGAATCGCTTTGCGCATGCCCAGTCTGATCATTTTTTCGTCATCCACTATCAATACCTGATACATTATAGTACCTCTTCGTATTTATTCACTTCATGAGCCGGCAGACGAATGGTTACCGTCACACCTCCCATTTCATTTTTTTCATAGTGCAGACCGTACTCTTTACCAAACAATATTTCAATTCTTCTATTGACGTTTCTTATACCATATCCGAAATCCTTGTCATACTCGGAAATCGAGTTATTCATTTTTAAAATCTGGTCTTCGTTCATCCCCGTACCATTATCGGCAACAATAATAAAAACATCCTCTTCCTTTTTACGAACCGTGATCCTCAATTCTCCCGTTCTGCCTTCCCTGATCTTGATACCATGATAAATGGAGTTTTCTATAAGGGGCTGTAAGGTAATTTTCGGAATTAAAATTTTTCTGCAGTCTTCATCCATTTCAATGGTACTTTTAATGATGTTGTCATATCTCATATTCTGAATAATCAGATAGTTTCTTGCATGCTCAACCTCCTGCTCGAGACAAATTACATCCTTTCCGCTGCTTAGACATAGTCTGTAAAACTGTGCCAATGCTCTGACTAAAACAGACACTTCCTCATTGCCATCGGCGCTGGCTTGCCAATGTATACACTCCAGTGTATTGTAAAGAAAATGCGGTTGTATCTGTGACTGCAGTGCGTTAAATCGGATCTGATTCATTTGCTGCTGCTCCAGCTTTACCTGTTCCATAAGCATGTTGATTTTATCCATCATATAATTAAAGCCATTGGCCAACTGGACAAAATCAACCCCTACATTCTCCATGCTGATCCTTGTATCCAATTTGCCTTCCGCTGCGCAGTTTATTCTCTGCACCACTGTATCAAGCGGTCTGTATGCTTTATGAATAATTCTTTTGCAGATGGCAAGACTAAAATAGGCCACACAAACTGATAAAATAATCATTAGTATAACAATGATTACACTGTCTCTATAAATATTTGCCATCGGAACTCTGCTCATAAGATAATAGTTCCAATTCCCGATTTTCATATAGTTATACAAATTATTCCCCAGCTTGAAATCACCACTGGTCCCGACAAGCTGATCCGCATATTCAAATTTAGATCCGATTAAATTATCATCCGTACATGATATGATTGAATTTACAGTGTCAATCATGATGATCTCAGAATCAAAGTCCATTGCACTATATTCTGAAAGACTTTCAAACAAACTGCCATCAAGCATGATAGTTAGTAACCCAATTTCATTGATCATTTTGGATATGGAGTAAATAGGCATGTACACGTTAAGCATGTTGTTATCATTATCAAGGTAGGCATCATTAAAGCTCATACGCAAGGTTCCCGGATTACGGCAGAAAATACTGTTTTTATAATCATTCATATAGACATTGGCAAAGCTGTTTGCTATCTTACTTCCATATCCTTTATATAAAATTTCATCGAAATTATAACTGACTACTGACATATATCTTATTTCAGAATGCATATTGACTGTATTTTGCAATGTGTTCTTTGCGTTGTTAAACAAACGAAAGTATTCCTTATCTGTCTTACCATCACTCAATACATATTCCTGAATACCATCATCAATGATTAGTGCTTCTGCAAGATTTTTATAGCTGTCAAGAGTATACTCATAATTATCTGCCAGAGTATATAGTTGATTTTTTATGATACTGTTAGATTGGTCAATAAACGAAGAAAAATATAAAGCAGTGGTGATCACAAGAATTATTGC
>JAEZLF010000161.1 GCA_023435925.1 Bacillota bacterium | reverse complement strand
TTGCCGCAGATCCTGCATTGTCCACAACCTCAGAAGATAATACGGTTCCGAAATCACCGGGTATGAAGTACCGACACTATGCACCGGAAGCATCTTTACTGCTGGTACAAGGGGAGCAAGACCATGTGGTTTTTGAGATTGGCAGACGCGCAGAGCTATTTCTAAAGGAAGGCACCGCCGTGGGTATACTTACAACAGACGAAACATCAGGCCTTTATGAATCTTCGCTGTATACCTCATGCAGGATGATTTCTCTGGGCAGTAAGCTGCATCCGGAAACAATGGCGTCAAATCTATTCCGATGCCTGAGAGAATTTGACGAAAAAAAAGTAGAGGTGATACTGGCTGAAGCACCTGAAATAAATGGAATCGGCCGGGCGGTTATGAACCGTATGACAAAAGCGGCCGGCGGAAATATTATAAAGGTATAAGGAGCAGATATGAGAAGGATATTATTCGTATGTACCGGGAATACATGCAGAAGCCCGATGGCCATGTCGATTTTCAATCACCTGGCTGATCGGGAACTATCGGGTCTCGGATATGAAGCCGCATCGGCCGGACTATCCGTTCCTTTCGAGGAACCTCCCAGCACGAATGCCATACTAGCAATTGAATCCCGCATAGGAATCGATATATCGGGTCACCGCGCCCATTTGCTCAGCAGGACGGAAGCTGAGGCAGCCTATCTTATACTCACAATGACCCGGAGCCATAAAAAAACAATCTTATCCATGTATCCTCAAATGGATCAAAAGGTTTTCACACTGAAAGAATATGCATATGGACTATCTGATGTGAATGAGAATGGGAACTTGCGCAAAACGCCATTTA
This sequence comes from Bacillota bacterium, assembly GCA_023435925.1. GTDB lineage: Bacteria > Bacillota > Clostridia > Acetivibrionales > DTU013 > JAEZLF01. The sequence goes on along the minus strand of JAEZLF010000161.1, from coordinate 4,101 downwards.
ATGCGGATGTGGACGATCCGTTCGGTGGATCTCCGAAGAGCTACATGCTTTGTGCGGAAGAAATTGAAGATGCAGTGAAAAAGCTTGTCGAAAAACTAAAAAAAGGTTAATACAGCTTTGACTTTGTTATATCAATCATATAAAATAAATAATCGGAGGATGAATCGATGATAGCAATTGCAAGTGATCATGCAGGATTTGAACTAAAAACTGAAATTATGAAGCATTTGAGCGATAAGGGTATACCCTTTGAAGATCTGGGTACCTGTGATGGCAGCACCTCTGTAGATTATAATGATTATGGTGAAGCAGTGGCAGTAGCGGTCAGTAAAGGAACTCATGAGAAAGGCATTGTTGTCTGCGGTACCGGAATCGGCATTTCCATTTCAGCAAACAAGGTTCCCGGCATAAGAGCCGCTCTGTGTACCGACAGCTATATGGCCCGGATGAGCCGGGAGCATAATGATGCAAACATACTGGCACTTGGCGCAAGAGTTATCGGCGTTGGCCTGGCAATCGACATCGTCGATACATGGTTGAACGCTTCATTTTTGGGCGGCCGTCACCAAAGAAGAGTGGACAAGTTTGCTCAAATAGAGGAAAGACATCACGTAAAAAATAAATAATTGGAGGTAACAGGAATGGAAAAAGTTTTTATCTTTGAACACCCCTTAATTCAACACAAAATATCATTATTGAGAGACAAGAATACCACCACCAAGGAATTCAGAGAATTGGTGTCAGAGATTGCCATGTTGATGGGCTATGAAGTAACCCGGAGTATGCCCTTAAAAGAAGTTGAAATAGAGACTCCTGTTGCCGTTGCAAAAACAAAGGTCCTCTCAGGAAAGAAACTGGGCATCGTTCCCATTCTCAGAGCCGGATTGGGTATGGTTGACGGAATGTTGAACCTGTTGCCTATGGCCAAGGTTGGTCATATCGGTCTCTATCGGGATCCTGAGACACTGGAGCCGGTTGAGTACTACTGCAAGCTGCCTGTAGACGCTGTTGAAAGAGAGATTGTTGTTCTGGATCCGATGCTTGCAACCGGCGGTTCCGCTTCTGCAGCGATCCGCTTTATTAAGGAAAGAGGCGTTACAAGTATAAAACTAATGTGCCTGATTGCAGCAAAAGCGGGCATTGCCAGAATTAACAAGGATCATCCGGATGTTGAAATCTATTGCGCTGCAGTAGATGAGACGTTGAACGACCACGGTTACATTGTTCCGGGACTCGGTGACGCAGGCGACCGGCTTTTTGGAACAAAATAGATGATCTATCGGTCAAAATAAGAACCGTTGTTTTTTGGGGGGTACGCAATGAGACCTACATGGGATGAGTATTTCATGGAAATTGTCGAGCTGATCAAGACACGCTCGACATGCATCCGAAGGCAGGTGGGTGCACTTATCGTAAAGGACAAGCGTATACTGTCAACCGGCTATAATGGTGCCCCTATGGGCTGTAAGCACTGCACAGAGCTGGGGTGCCTCAGAGAAAAGCACAATATTCCCTCAGGCCAGCGCCACGAGCTCTGCCGCGGAATACATGCCGAGCAGAATGCTCTGGTGCAGGCCGCCTACTCGGGAACAAGCGTCAAGGACGGCACACTCTATGTGACAAATCAGCCCTGCGTTCTTTGTGCAAAGATGGCGATTAACGCAGGCATCAAGAAGATTGTCTTTTCCGGCGAGTATCCGGATGAGCTGTCAATGGAGCTGCTGCAAGAAGCTGGTATCCGAGTGGTGAAAATTTGAATGAGGTAGTTTAGGAAGGTGTAATTATTTTGTCATTTATGTACGAGTATCTGATAACCTTTGTACTCGCATTCATCGTAGCCTTCTCGGCAACACCGATTGTAAGAAAGCTGGCATTCAGGGTTGGTGCCGTTGATGTCCCAAGAGACGAACGCAGAATGCATAACAAACCCATTGCCCTTATGGGCGGAGCCGCCATCATAACCGGCTTTATTGTATCGTTGGCTTTTGACCTGATCACCACCTCCAATCTGATAACGCCCGGCAGAGAGCTTCTGGGTCTGTTGACAGGCATCGCCATCATCGCGTTCCTTGGCGTATTGGACGATATCAAAACACTGGGTTCAAAATCCAAGCTGGCACTTCAGTTGGCTGCAGCCATCTCCGTTGTTTTAATTTCAGGGACACGGATCTCTGTGGTCACAAATCCCTTTGGCTCATCCGCTTACCTGGAACTCAGTCCATATATATCCTACCCCCTCACGGTGTTGTGGATTGTAGGAATCACCAATGCCATCAACCTGCTGGACGGACTTGACGGATTAGCCGCCGGTGTTTCATCCATATCTTCTCTCTCCCTTTTTATTATCTCTATGCTGAGAGTCGATCTGGAGCCTGCGATCGCTGTATATACCGCTGTTATCACAGCAGCGCTGGCCGGTTCAACACTCGGCTTTCTGCCGTTTAACTTCAACCCGGCAAAAATATTCATGGGGGAGACCGGCTCTGCTTTCCTTGGTTTCACCCTTGGGGTCATATCCATACAGGGAACATTAAAGTCATATGCAGCCATATCTATTGCAATACCTTTACTGGTACTGGGTCTGCCGCTGTTCGATACACTTTTTGCAATCTTCAGAAGGGTTGGCACAGGTAAGCCTATCATGCAGGCAGACAGAGGTCATTTGCATCATAAGCTGATAGACATGGGCCTGAGCCAGAAACAGTCCGTTGTGATCATGTATACCGCCAGCGGCGCATTAGGTCTGTGTGCCATTGTTTTGGCTGACAGAGGTGTCCTTAGTGCCATCATACTTCTGGTAGCCGTAGCTGTTTTCGTTATCGGCGGAGCAAAATATATGAGTGAATTCAGTGCGATGGACAATCCGACTGAGTCCAGCGACCCAACCGACAGTTCAGATACACCAACCGAAGCTGCTGCATCAGATAGCAAAATTATTGAACAACGTCACAATCCCCCGCCTCTATAGGTGGCGGGTTTCCAATTGAAAAGCCTCTCAGTGGTGAGTACAATCTCTCACTGACGTTGTTCAAACGCCACGTGAAGCGGGGCGCGCAGGTGTAGCCTGCGTGAGCTTGTGCCGGATTCATTTGGGTTGCATAGGCGAACAGCAAGCTTTAGCTTGCGACCAGCCCCGGCATAAGCGTTTAGCTTAAATTAAATAAAAATCAAATGGAGTTATAAAATGAGTAAATTGAAAGTCATGCCCATATTCGGTACAAGACCGGATGCGGTCAAAATGGCTCCCTTAGTTAAGGAGCTTGAAAAATACCCGGAAATAGAGCCCATTGTATGTGTGACGGGGCAGCACAGACAAATGCTGGATCAGGTGCTGGACATATTTAAAATTGCTCCTGATCATGATCTGAATATCATGCAGGATAGGCAAACTCTTGAACAAATAACTACCCGGGCATTGGAGGGCCTTTCGGCAGTATTGGATGAAAACCGGCCGGACATAGTCCTTGTGCATGGCGACACTACGACCTGCTTTGTTTCAGCACTTGCAGCTTTTTATCATAAAATCCCTGTCGGACACGTAGAGGCTGGTTTGAGGACCTTCGACCCCTATTCTCCCTATCCGGAGGAAATGAACAGAAAGCTGACCGGGGCATTGGCAAACCTCCATTTTGCGCCGACAGCAACTAACAAAACGAACCTTTTAAATGAGGGTGTCTCCGCGGATAAAATCCATGTTACCGGCAATACCGTCATTGATGCTTTAAAAACTACTGTCAGCAGCAGCTATGCATTTCAGAACCCCTCTATGAGAAAAATAGAATTCAACGGGAAACGCATTATCGCAGTCACCGCCCATAGACGCGAAAACCTCGGTGAACCGCTGGAGCAGATTTGTCTTGCATTAAATGATATTGCAAATGAGTATGAAGATGTCCGTATCGTGTATGCAGTACATCTGAATCCGGTCGTCCGTGAAACAGCCTTCAGACTGCTTGGTTCAAACCCTCGTGTCCATTTGATTGAACCGCTGGATGTTCAGGATATGCATAATCTGATGGACCGCTCCTATCTTGTAATGACTGATTCAGGCGGATTGCAGGAAGAAGCTCCCTCGCTCGGCAAGCCGGTGCTTGTGCTGAG
>JAEZLF010000160.1 GCA_023435925.1 Bacillota bacterium | reverse complement strand
AGATATTATTAATTGCTTGCGGCAGGCTCAGAAGGAAGCTCTTAGCATTGAAGATGAAGATAAAAGGACAAAAACACTTAAATGGTTACTTTTAAGTGAATCGCAGGCAAGAATATCAGCGGCCTTGAATCTCATGTCAAGCGCTCCGTTTATGTGTGCCAGGGTAAACCAGTTTGACAATGATGATATGACATTATGTGTCCAGAATGGAATCGTTGATTTAAAGACAGGCAAACTGCATCCACATGATCGAAGCAAATACTTAACTAAAATATCCAATGTGGAATACAATCCCGATGCACAAAGCCAGTTTTTTGATAACTTCCTAGATGAGATAACTGAAGGCAACAAAGAAAAAAGGAGATACCTTCAAAAGCTATGCGGCTATTGCTGTACCGGGAAGATTACCGAAGAAGAATTCTACCAGGGTAAGGGCTCAGGGCAGAACGGCAAAACGAAGCTATTTGAAACAATAAAGCATTGCCTTGGTAGTTATGCAGTCACTGCAAGCCCGGATATTCTCATGGCAAAGGATATGACAAGCGTACCGAACGATGTTGCAAGATTAAATGGGACAAGGCTTGTATTAATGTCTGAACCGGACCCGGGTAAGAGATTTTCAGATAATGCCATCAAGAGTCTGACAGGCGGAGATACCATAATTGCCAGATACCTACACAAAGAATTTTTTGAATTTAGCATGAAAGCTAAAATGATAATGTTAACAAATCATGAGATCAAAGCTATTGGGACTGATCATGGCCTATGGCGCAGAATGGTTATTATTCCTTTTACCTATCAAGTACCAGAGGACAAGAAGGACAAAAACCTTCAGGGGAAGCTTATTGATGATGCAGAGGCAGTATTAGCATGGATGGTGCAGGGATGTTTGATGTGGCAGCAGGAAGGACTACAGCAGCCGCAGGAACTTATTCAGGTAAAATATGAATATAGGCAAGGTCAAGATGCGGTTGGTTTGTTCATAGATGAATGCTGTACTGAGAACCAAAAGTCAAAAGTTAAGGCATCGAAATTATATAACTCATATAAAAAATGGTGTGAAAGCAGTGGTGAGTATGAGTTAAGCCATAGAGAATTTAGTAAGCGGCTTCGTGAAAAGGGTTATTCCGGTGTAAAGTCAGGTGTTTATTATTGGTTTGGTATAGATTTATTGGACTTAGTGGACCTGGAGGACAAGAGACAGATAAACACAAGATAAAAATCTTTTATAAGGATTTACCGGAAATTAGTCCAGTAAGTCCAGTAAGTCCAGAAAAGGAAAAGGAATGGTGGGAAGAATATGAAGAAGGAAAGAACTAGCGACATAGATATTACAGGAATAAAGCAGGAATATAACAGACTTCTCAAAAGGTTTGAAGCAGGATCTAAGTACCTGGATGATGATAGCATACCGATTGCAGATAGGGAAGAGAGAGTGCAGACATTTAGAAAGATACTCCATAGGCTGAACAGTATGCTTTTTGATTTAAAAGAATGTGGAGTAAGTTATACGGAAAGGCAAATGATGGAAGGATTTGAGGAGGTGAAAGAACGGTGTATGAAGTGATAACAACAGACACATACATTATGACGGATTGTGAGCAAAAACTACTTGAAGTGCTTGTGAATCCAGAACATCACGGCCTTAATGTGTTAGAAAAGTGTCAGATTGCAAACATATCCAGAGATACGTATTATCGGCTGATAAAAAAGCCGGAGTTTATTAAGATACTCACTGATATGAGTTTTGACCTTATAAAAAGCCGTATTTCTGAGATAGTCAATGCAACCATATCCCATGCTCTGAAAGACCCAAAGTGTCATTCAGACCGCAAAATGTTGCTTGAACTAATTAATGTATACAAGGAGCGGCAACAGATAGACATTAATCCGAATAACGACTTTGACGAAATGAGCAGAGAGGAACGGGAAGCTAGGATAATGGATTTATTAAACAAAAGAGAGCGGAAAGCAGCCATTGATGCCGATTACAAGGCATTGGAGGATGTTGTATCGGGTACTCTAGTTTTAAGCGACAGAGAGCAAGGGCCGGAATAGACCTGCAAATGGCTTCATTTTGTCTCAAATGATACAGTAGGGGGCTAACCTAGTTTTATGAGACGTTACCGTTTTGACCTTACAGTATTGGACAAGGGGAGAGAGATGCCGCAGGAATCGATATAGGGGGTGGTACGATTTCAAATAGAAGAGCGGTGCCTCGATACCCCCCGGCTTTCCCTGAAAGGTGGTATTAACTATTTCAAGTTAGACCGAACATAGTTTTCTAAAGACTCAGAGTCAGGCACATATATCTGCAGTAAAAGAGATCTACAATTCGATAACAAAATACATGTATAGGGCGTGGGTGCAGTTTAATCTTTTAAAGACTATAGTAATAAATCGCACTTTTTGCCCTCAAAGCCGCATAAATAGCGGAAAGGTCGTGTCGCTCAAGCGGCATTTTATTGGAGGAGGAAAAACGATGATTAAACAGGGAAGATTTGCCAACGGACAGACCGGTGAGGCATGGGATGCCGGATCAAAGCATATAGACGTTTTCAACGATGATGGCTTTTTGTTAAGGTCAAAGCAGTATAACCGGAAGCAATTTTTTGATATCTGCCTGTCTGATGTAGTGGGTAAAGGCAAGGACTTTAAGAGAGTTCACATTCTTGGCGAAAACCTATATGAAGAAACTAATGTAATTATGGTAATGGAGAGCACCCGCAAGGCTCTTATAGCTGACATAGAAGATATCTCTAATATGATCGGCCTGAATCCACGCAGTACAAGGGAATTTATGGCGAGAATGGCAAAAGCACATGTCATAGGAAAAAAGGTAGACAAGGTAAACAAGGTTGGCAACATTGTGACAGAAATGTTTTTGCTTAACCCCTTGTTTTTTTATGTAGAAAGGCTGACCCCGGATCTGTATTTTTTATTTAAGGAAAGCCTTGATTGCTACCTGTCACCATATGCCAAAAGGAAGTTTCATCTATGGATCTCTGTGTCCAACATTTCAAAAATAATGTGTATAGACATGAGACTACGACGCAGCGAAGATTAATATTTTATTGAAGCCTGGAAACTGAGTTATATTGAGGATTGAGGAGTATATTAGACATCCCTTGCAATATTATAAAGTTTAATCATATAGCAGTTTAAATTTGCCTTAATAAATAATAAAAAGATGGGGTATTTTGCGGAAATGTATGGTATAATGTGGGAAGATACTACTTCAAAGGGGTTTCAAATGCTCCAATTGCTATAATAAATATGGAAATGGCATTTTGCATATAAAATATTGTAAGATCGTTAAGCCAGAAAATAATTATTATTACCAAAAGAGATAGGGGAAAACAGGGACATCGTTGATTATATTACAGATGAGGAAAGGAAGTGACCAGTCATGACACCTGAGCAAAAAGCTCGTCAATCAATCGATGCAAAGCTTAGTGCGTCCGGCTGGCTCATTCAAGATGTAAAACAGCTCAATCTTTCTGTTGGGCGTGGACTTGCTGTACGTGAATTTCCTACAAGTACAGGTCCGGTTGACTATGCTCTTTTTATAGATGGCACACCTGTTGGCATAATAGAAGCCAAGAAGGATGATGCCGGTGAGAATATTACTGCTGTTGAAACGCAGTCAAATCGTTATGCGAACAGTACCTTTAAATGGATTAAGACCGATTATCGTATTCGATTTGTCTATGAAGCCACAGGAAAGCTGACCCAATTTACCGATTACAATGATGAAAAATACCGCTCTCGTACCATATATAGCTTTCACCGCCCCGAGACGCTTGCCAGGATGCTGAAAGAACCTGATACCGTTCGTAATAATATGAAGCATTTCCCGTCTTTTGACACAACAGGCTTTCGAAAATGCCAGATAGCTGCCATATACAATTTAGAACAGTCTTTTTCCGCCGCAAGGCCTAAAGCGCTGATTCAGATGGCTACTGGTGCAGGCAAGACATTCACTGCGATTACCTCAGCATATCGTCTGCTTAAGTACGCAAAAGTCAACCGCATTCTGTTTCTTGTTGATACCAAAGGTCTTGGCGAGCAAGCAGAGCGTGAGTTCCTTGCCTATCGCCCCAACGATGATAATCGTAGTTTTTCGGAAATTTATGGTATACGCAGGTTGAAAAAGTCTTATATTCCACAGGATGTCCATGTCTGCATCAGTACCATACAACGTATGTACTCCATCCTTAAAGGTGAGGAACTGGATGAATCTTCAGAGGAAACATCTTTTAATGAATATGCTTCCGCTGACCGACAGACGCAAAGAGAAGTAGTATATAATGAAAAATATCCACCCGAGTTTTTTGACATCATAATAGTAGATGAGTGTCACCGCTCTATTTATAACGTCTGGCAACAGGTGTTGGATTATTTCGATTCGTTTATTATTGGACTTACCGCCACGCCAGACAAGCGTACATTTGCCTTTTTTGACCAGAACATCGTCAGCGAATACCCACGTGAACAAGCCATAACAGATGGTGTAAATGTCGGTGAGGATATTTTTGCCATTGAGACCGAAATTGGCAAACAAGGTGCTACCATTCTAAAGCAGCGTATAGAATACCGTAATCGTATGTCACGCGAAAAACGCTGGGCACAGATGGACGAAGATATCGATTATCAGCCAACGCAACTTGATCGTGAGATTGTCAATCCCAGTCAGATTCGTGCTGTCATTCGGTCTTTCAAGGAAAGTCTTTTTACGCAGCTTTTTCCATACCGCAAGGAAGTCCCCAAGACACTCATTTTTGCAAAGACTGATAGTCACGCAGATGATATCATTCGCATTGTGCGTGAAGAATTCGGTGAAGGCAATGAATTCTGCCAAAAGATAACCTATGCGGCGGACGATCCGGAGAAAGTTCTTTCTTCTTTTCGTAATGATTATTATCCGCGTATTGCGGTTACTGTGGATATGATTGCTACCGGAACAGATGTCAAGCCTATCGAATGCCTTGTTTTTATGCGTGATGTCCGCAGTAAAAACTACTTTGAACAGATGAAGGGCCGAGGCACACGCACACTCTCTAAGGATGATTTACAAAAGGTAACGCCGTCAGCCACCGAGAATAAAGACCATTTTATTATTATTGATGCCGTTGGTGTCACCAAGTCCAAAAAATCAGACACCCGTCCGCTTGAGCGAAAGCCTTCAGTAAGTCTAAAAGAATTGATGATGAATGTTGCCCTGGGTGCAAAAGACGAGGATACGCTCACATCTTTAGCCAACCGAATCATACGCCTCAACGCACAAATGACTACAGCTGAGAAAAAAGCATTTACAGAAAAAGCGGGAATTTCTGCCGGTATGCTCGCCGAAGCTCTGTTAAACGCTTTTGATGAAGATTCATTAACTGCTAAGGCGCAGACGCAGTTCGGCACTGAACAGCCTACTGAAGCTCAGATAGTCGAAGTGCAAAAAGCGGCTGCTGCCGAGGCAATACAGCCTTTCTTGCAACCGGAAGTGCGCGATTATGTTGAAAATGTGCGCCGCAGTCATGAGCAGATAATAGATAATGTCAACATAGACACAGTTACATTTGCTGGATTTGACAGCCAGCGAGAAGAAAACGCAGACCGCATTATCAAGACGTTCCAGGAGTTCATATCTGAACACAAGGTTGAGATTATTGCTCTGCGAATCGTATATAGCCAGACCTATAAAGACCGTCCTATGGTGATTGATGGATTAAAGGCGCTGTATGAAAAGCTGAAGATGCAGGGCGTGACAATAGAGCGCTTATGGGATTGTTATGCCATAAAGAAGCCAGAAAAGGTTAAACGCGGTACTTTGGCACAACTTACCGACCTTATTTCCATTATCCGTTTTGAAATGGGCTACAGCGATAACTTGACTCCGTTTGTGGACAAGGTTAATTATAACTTCATGCAGTGGACGCTGAAACGTAATGCCGGTGCTGTCCATTTTACGGATGAGCAAATGGGATGGCTACGGCTTATTAAAGACCACATTGCTACTTCTCTCAGCATTGAGCCGGAGGATCTGGATTTAAATCCTTTTGACCACAGAGGTGGGCTGGGACGCTTTTACGATGTTTTCGGTGACAGCTATGAGAACATACTGCATGAGTTGAATATTGAATTGGTGGCATAAAGGATTATGCATGAACCATTTCAAATAGAGGAGAATTTAAATGACGGATAATTGGAAAGAATACGAACTCGGAGAATTGCTCTCATATGAACAGCCAACTCCCTATATTGTTGAATCCACCGATTATCAGGACAGATATAAAACGCCTGTATTAACAGCTGGAAAATCATTCATCTTGGGATATACCAATGAAGAAAACGGTGTATATGAAGCGTTGCCAGTAATAATATTTGATGATTTTACAACGGCAAGTCAATATGTAAATTTTCGGTTCAAAGTAAAGTCTTCTGCAATGAAAATTCTGACAGCCAACACATCATTGGTACTGCCTAAATTTATATATTACAGGATGCAGATTATTGAATTTGACCATAGTACACACAAGCGATATTGGATTCAACAATACTCAAAGATAGTAGTATCTGCCCCATCCATACCAGAACAGGAGCGTATTGTTGCCCGGATTGAAGAGCTGTTTTCACAGCTTGATAGTAGCGTGGAAACGCTGAAAAAAGTTAAGCAACAACTGGCTGTTTATCGACAGGCTGTACTTCATGATGTTTTTTCAGGATGTAGCACTATAAAAACAAATACTGTGTGTCAACACATTACCGACGGAGATCATATGCCGCCTCCAAAAGCCCCAAACGGAATACCATTTATTATGATTTCTGATATCAGAAACAATCAAATTTGTTGGAACAACACAAGTTTTGTCGGTGAAGATTATTATAACGCAATTGGTGAAAAACATACCCCCCGTAAAGGCGATGTGCTATACACGGTTACAGGATCTTATGGAATCCCGGTAAAAGTTGATTTTGATAATCATTTCTGTTTTCAGCGTCATATAGCACTTTTGCGACCTAATGATTTGATATCACAAGAATTTTTATATTATGCTTTGCAGACGCCTGAAGTTTTCCAACAAGCAACAAAACGAGCTACAGGAACGGCACAAAAAACAGTTGGTTTGACTGTGCTTCGAGATATAAATATTCCTTATATTGCTTCAAGAAATGAACAAGATACAATGACCAGCGAAATTAAATCCCGCCTATCCGTTTGTGACAGCATTGAGCAAACCGTGGACACTGCTTTACAACAGTCAGAAGCCATGCGGCAGACCATTTTTAAACAAGCATTTGAAGGGAGGCTTTGATGTGAAAAAAGCGCGTACCATAAAAGCGATTCCAAGTAGCAACGGCGAAAAATATCCCTCAGCACAGTTTTTATATTCGGTAAGCCTTGAAGATTACAATAGAATTCTCTCAAACTATGACAAGATATATGACCGGGTAAATATTGCATTGGCTTTTTGCGGTATTATCCTTATCGTTATTCTAAACAACATCGATATTTCCGTTCTCTATGAATGGTGTTTATATACAAACATTGAGAAAACTTCTGTTGCGTTATATTTCGCATTGGCAATAAGCAGCGCATCATTAATAATTATCGCTGTAATCAAACTTTTACTATTATCCCGTAGCAAAACACTTTTTGCATTTGATAGCAATAGTATTAAACAAGAAGAGCTATATTCAGAAAAAGTCGAAGACTCAGCATTGTGGGTTACGCTCCAATATATCAGAGTCATTAACGAACTCCGAAAAATAATCGGAGAAAAACAGAAAAGCCTTAATACTTCTACAGTATTAGTTGTTATTGCATTAGTTGCATATGTCGTTTCGATGCTTATATATAAGGGAGGATTATCATGAGTACAGATAAAGATTTAGAAGCAATAAAAAACGGTGAAGGCTTGAAGAACGCTTCTACCTCAAATAATGGCAACTCACAAACAGCCGGTGTTCGGAGGGACAATTTTACAAAACAAGATGATAAAAAAGAAGGAGAATAACAATGTCAGAGCAAACAGCAACCATCATTTCTAAAGTATGGGGAATGTGCAACCCCTTGCGAGATGACGGTGTGTCCTACGGAGATTATCTAGAGCAGCTGACCTATCTAATATTTCTTAAGATGTCGGATGAATACTCCAAGCCGCCATATAAAAAAGAAACCGGCATTCCTGCAGGATTTACATGGATAGACATGAGCACACTTAAGGGTACCGAACTGGAAGAACAGTATAAATCCACTCTGGAGAAACTGGGCGAGCAAGGAGGCATCCTTGGGAAAATCTTTAAGGGCGCGGTCAATAAGATCAGCAATGCAGCCATTCTTTATCGCATTGTACAAATGATAGACAATGAAAAATGGGTTTCTATGTCCTCTGATGTCAAAGGAGAGATTTATGAGGGATTGCTTCAAAAGAACGCAGAGGACGTTAAGAGCGGAGCAGGGCAATACTTTACTCCCAGACCGTTGATTCGCGCTATGGTTAAGTGTCTGCGCCCTGAGCCGATGAAAACCATCGCTGACCCCTGCTGTGGCAGCGGAGGGTTCTTCTTAGCGGCGCAGGATTATATTGCAGACCCAGCCAATTACGCACTTGACCGTGAACAAAAAGAGTTTCTAAAAAACAGCACCTTTTATGGTAATGAACTAGTAAACAACACTTTCAAGCTGTGCCTTATGAATCTCTATCTACATAACATCGGCGATATTTATGGCAATGTGCCGGTAACGCTGGGTGATGCTCTGCTCACTGACCCCGGGACCCGTGTGGACTATGTTCTGACCAATCCTCCCTTTGGGAAAAAGTCATCTATCACCTTTACTAATGAGGAAGGGGAATTGGAGGATGAAGACCTCATATATAACCGGCAGGATTTCTGGACAACTAGTTCTAACAAACAGCTGAACTTTGTGCAGCACATCAACACAATCCTCAAAGCTACGGGAAAGGCAGCAGTAGTCGTACCGGATAATGTACTGTTTGAGGGCGGAGCCGGAGAAGTTGTGCGGAATAAGCTGCTTCAGACCACCGATTTTCACACAATTCTGAGACTTCCCACAGGAATCTTTTATAAGCCGGGCGTAAAGGCAAATGTCATATTTTTTGATAAGCGTCCAGCCAGTCCAGAAAGGCAGACTAAAACAGTTTGGATTTATGACCTCCGTACAAATATTCATTTTACGCTGAAACAGAACCCGATGACCGACCGCGATTTGGAGGAATTTATCTCCTGCTACAATCCACAAAACAGATATGAGCGCACAGAGACCTGGTCGGAAGATAACCCAGAAGGACGCTGGCGCAAATTCAGTGCAGAAGAGATACTAACACGTGACAAGACCAGCCTCGACATTTTCTGGATAAAGGATAAGTCGCTTGCCGACCTCGATAATCTCCCGGCGCCAGATGTGCTTGCAGATGAAATCATTGAAAATTTACAAAGTGCTTTAGAAAGCTTTCAGGAATTAAAGGAACGATTGCGTTAAAAATTGTATATCTTCGTAGCCAACCGTTACATAAATTTAAACACCAACTAAACACCAAAGACTTCGTTACAGTGCCGAAAAGTCCCGTAATATCGGGCTTTCTGCTGTGTCAAAGTCTTTTTTTCAAAGTAGATATTCACACCTTTTTCCTTAGCTGACGGACTGTCGTAAGGCGGTCTACCGTATTATGGGCAAATCGGCTGTTTGACTTGGTAACTATGAGGTCAATCTTTCCAGTAAGGGCTTCTGCATCCATTTGTTAGAATCCCTCTCTATGTTTGGTGTTTGTGGCATTATGCCTTCATCAGTGTAGTCATCAACTAACTCCTAATCGTCACGGTATTTAATGTAGTTGGTGTAATAATCGACCTGAGTTACTAAAACATTAATAATATTATTCTTACATGATATTCTCATTATTTACATCACTCTAGAAAAAAACACATAAATATACAAGAGAATAGTATTGTTAGAAGGAATTAACAATATTTTATCGAATTATTACAATTGAAGCAATCACGATTTTTAGTATAGAAAGTGAGGAAAAAATGCTTGATAAAACTATAATTACATCAGTTGAGTTTAGAAATTTTAAGGCATTAAGAAATTACTCAGTGCGATTGCAACACATGAATATATTTGTAGGACCAAACAATTGTGGAAAATCTACTATAATAAATGCCTTTAGGACACTTGGTATTGGTATCAAACAAGCACTTGCAAAAAAAGCAACTATTGTAAGGGCATTTGGTACTGAAAAGTATGGATATTCACTAGCCGAAGATACATTACCAATGTCAATTGAAAATGTACATACTGATTACGAAGATGTTGAAACAACAGTGTCATTTAAGCTCTCGAATGGAAATAAGTTAATTCTATATTTTCCAATAGATGGTGGGTGTTGCCTACTTACAGAAACAAAAGGGCTTGCTGTTAATACTCCTAAACAATTCAAAAAGGAATTTCCTATAAGTTTAGAGATTGTTCCAGTCTTGGGACCAATAGAGCATAATGAACAAATAGTAACAGAGGAAACAGTAAGAAAAGGGTTGACAACACACCGTGCTTCAAGACATTTTAGAAACTATTGGAGATATTATCCAGATGGCTTTGAAGAATTTGCTGAATTAATTAGAAGAACTTGGCCAGGAATGACGATTGAATCTCCATCAAAGAAAGACATAATGTCTTCAGACCTTACTATGTTCTGTTCTGAAAATCGAATAATACGAGAATTATTTTGGTCAGGTTTTGGATTCCAGATTTGGTGTCAACTACTTACACATATCTCCAGATGCAAAAATGCATCGATGTTAATTGTTGATGAGCCTGAAGTATATTTGCATCCCGATGTACAAAGACAATTATTGAGCATATTGAGATATAGTGGCCCTGATATAATTGTTGCATCACACTCAACCGAAATTATGGGTGAAGCAGATGCTTCAGAAATACTATTGGTAAATAAAAATAAAAAATCAGCTGAGAGATTAAAGGATATAGAGGGTCTACAAAAAGCACTGGATGAAGTAGGATCAATTCAGAATGTAACTTTGACTCATCTTGCTCGAACAGGGCGTATACTATTTGTTGAAGGAGATTATGATTATAAAGTCTTGAGAAGATTTGCTAGACAATTAGGGCTGTTGGAATTAGCTTCTGGGAATGATATTACCGCTCTTGAATCAGGAGGGTTTTCATATTGGGATAAAATCAGATCTTTTGCTTGGGGGTTTAAAACTGCATTGAATAGTTCTATACATATTAGTGTTGTATTTGATAGGGATTTTTGGTCAGATGAAGAACTGGAGAATATTAAAAACAAGTTGAAGCAAGATATAGAATTAGCACATATACACTTAAGGAAAGAAATCGAAAATTATCTTTTAGTTCCTGAAATACTTAATAAAGCTTTAAAAAAGTCTATTAGAGAAAGAGAAAGACAAACAGGTCAACAAATATGCGAAGGTGAATCAATTTATGATATTATTGAAAAAATAACTGAACCCCTGAAAATTGGTATACAAGCTCAATATGTTGCGAAAAGATCACAGTTTTTTCTTAGAAATTCTGGACTTGACCCTGCGACAATTAACATTGAGACGATGGAAATTTTCGAGAGGAAGTGGAAGAACATAAACACTAGAATGGAGATTGTTCCTGGCAAGGATGTATTAAGAATGCTAAGGTCAGAAATCCAGACTATTTATTCAGTCAATCTTACAGATTTTAGAATAATCGATGAATTTAGTACTAGTGAGATCCCTGATGATCTTAGAGATTTATTATTTAGTCTTGATAAGTTTCGTAAGGTGTAATTATTTTACAGGTGCATATTTATTCAGGAAGGACTTACCTTGCAGTCCATTGTTGAACCACCAGCCAAACTTCATAGAGGCATAAAATGACTTAATAAAGAGAGTCAGATTTACCAGTGTTACAGTCAATGCAGGCTTAAGCTAATAATGCGAAGGTAGTACATATTTTCATAATATTGTATTTCGTAGCGAAATCTAATTAAGATAACGAGTGAGGAATATACTATGGTAGCAAGACAGAATTACGTGTCAAAAGAACTAACACACTTTGTTGGCAGAGGGCTAAGTGAAAAGAAACAATATGATTTATTTGTTAAAATAATTAAAAGTGGAATTTTGAAAACAAAAGATTGGCCGGAAAACATCATTGCATCGCAAGAAATGAACATGGAAAAGAACATATCTGATAATGAATTATACGTTGCATATATGGTTTGTTTCTGTGATATACCAGTATCCGAAATGAACATACATATGAAAAAATATAGCTCATTTGGTATTGCTTTTAATAAGAAATTTATAGCTAGTAAAGGAGCTACACCTGTTCATTATATAGATAAAAATTCTTGGATGCAGACTGAATCATGGACGGATATATTTGATAACTATTCTAAAAAAATAAATAAATTCTTTAATGATGAATATCTGAGAAAAGAAAGAACAGCGGAAGAACGCAATGATATAATTAAAATAAGATTTTTTATTGATCAATATATTATGAGCTATTTAAAATTCTTTGATAGTTCTTTAGAAGATATTAATAAAGATAATTATTATATGGAACGCGAGTGGAGATCACTAATGAAAATAAATTTTGAGCTAGATGACATTTGTAGAATTATTTTACCTGTAAAATATCTTAATGAATTTATGCTAGAGTTCCCAAGTTATAAAGGTCATATAACAACAGTGTAAGTTACCATTATCCATATAATGGATCGCTGGTAATGTACATTAGATAGAATACCGTATACAGGAGTAAATGAAGGTTATTAATGGGAAATATAGTATACTTTTTTAGGTGATGCTGATATGGAACTAAAGCCAATGATTCGGGAACGACGGATGGAAAAACACATGACGCAGACTGAACTTGCTTTAAAGCTTGGAGTTGATCAGACACAGCTGTCAAGATATGAGACTGGTAAAAATTATCCTGGCCCTGAAGTTCTTATCAAAATGGAAGAAATTCTGGATTGTAAATTAAAGGACCTGTATTATTAACGATATCTAAATTTTTATTAAATATATATCATAAAGTATGAGCCTTCTTTAATAACATTAAATAATAGTAATTAATGTTATGCAAGGAGGTGATCTATCTGAGACGCACATATAATCTTCCTTACGATGTCATAAAACACCTGGAAAAACAAGATAACATGTCTGCATATCTTACGAGGTTAATTCGGGCTGAAATGGGCTGTAGTAAGCTGGAGGAAACGATAAAAACTATAGTTGAACAGATGATAGACAACAAGAATACCCTTCCGGATGGGAGGGTATAGTCTGCCGCAAAAAGGCTTTTGCTAAAGCATATGCTCACATCATTATAAAAATGCCTGACCTAGCAGAATTTCGCTAAAATACTTCCGCATCCGAACATTATTAAACCAATTCCGATAAATATCATTTAAGACACTTCCCTTCTATATTATATTTTTAACACAGAAAAGAGGTTATATACATGCTGAAAATAA
Source organism: Bacillota bacterium (assembly GCA_023435925.1). Taxonomy (GTDB): domain Bacteria; phylum Bacillota; class Clostridia; order Acetivibrionales; family DTU013; genus JAEZLF01. The sequence continues at coordinate 4,167 of JAEZLF010000160.1, read as the reverse complement.
TCGCAGTAGTGTTGATTGTAGGCGGTTTGGCCTTTATTGTCTATGGCATTATAAAAATTTTGATTACAGGGAGGTTATAAGATGTTTGATAAAATTATGAAAGCATTTGACCCTATAATACAGTTGGTTCAGGGCATAAGTTACCCCTTAGCATTTATATGTATTGCCCTGGGCGTACTCATGCTTATGATCGGGCAAAAACGCAAAGGGATGGAAGTAATTAGGTGGGCAATTGTTGGATATTTATTAATGCAACTGTTGCCGGGGCTTATGTCTTTACTCCACACTGTGGGTGGTGCAATGCAATGAGGTTGCAGATTATACCGGACATAATGATTGATAATAGAAATACCGATACCCTGATTAATAATATCCACACCTACCGCTCACCTTTGCAACGGATGAAAGCCGATAAGGATAAAATTATTATAAGCGATCAGTACATAATAGCTTATGAAATAGAACTGTCAAAAACGGCGGAATTCTACCTTTATTTCGATGATAATATAAGGAGTCAAGTAAACACGGAAATCAATCTTACCTGGCCTAAAGCCACATTGAAAGAGGTGAAAACTGCATTGAAATTTACTAATCCCATCATGAGCACTCTTGATATGCAGTATCACCACTTTCTGAGCCTGAAGGTAGATAAAAGAGGGCTTGCACCGCTCCCAGGAATACTGGAAACAATGAAACTGATAAAGGATACCGATAAGGCGTTTATACAGGTCATATTTGAGCCGGAATCGCTTGACTGGTATAAAACTGTGGAGGCATCAATAAAAGACTTTCAGAACGGTTTTGTAGCCCGGAAAATAGAGTTGAATAAAAAGAATATCATCAATGGATTGATTAAGGCCGGAATCAAAACACTGCAAGAAACACTATCAATAGTATCCTTCTTCCTCTCAGATGAAGAAATGAAATTTGATGATATAGACACGGCTGAATATGAGGATTTGTTAAGGCGTGGTTTGTCGGAGAATACCCGGAATAAAAGCAAGTGGAACGGCTTTAATGTGCAAATTAGAGTAGTTGTTGACAGTGTGGATGAAATAAGGCAAGAGAGTATAATGAGGGGTATTGTGACAGCTTTTAGAGGACTGAATGAGGATAATAGAATTGTGAAGCATAAAGTAAAGATTGAGAAGTACCTACCGCTCATTAAGGAAAGAAAAGTACCGTGGACACTGAATAAAAATATCTTATCTGCTGCGGAGTTGGGCCAGATCATACAACTCCCCACAAAGGCATATCAGGAGATATACAACATCCACAGCATAGATACCCGGGAAGTCGATGTGCCAGCGGAAATGCTGAAAGGTGATATAAAAATCGGCACCATGACCAACAAGGGCCAGAAAAGCCCGGTATATTGGATAAACAATAAAAACGTACTTGCTCTGCCTAAAATTATTATAGGTCCAATGGGCTCCGGCAAGTCCGAGCATACAAAACGCTTCTGCGTGGAAGCTGCCCGGAAGGGTGACAGTGTTATCCACTTTGACTATATCAAGGATTGCGAAGTATCCCGCAGCATAAATAGCATATTAAAAAACTGCATAACAATAAACTTAGCCGATCCTTCACATTTACACGCAATGGCCTTTCCAGAAATGCAGCCGTCTGGAGATGTGTGGAATAGGCTTAAGATTGCCAACACACTCTCCCGGCAGACGGAATATTTGATTAACTCAGTAGTTATAGATGATGAAAACGGGCCGCTTTCCGCACCTATGTTGAGATACCTTAACGCTGCTTGTATGGTTGTATTTATTCACCCGGATAAAACGCTAAATGATGTGTTCCAGGTCTTGCGGAATTGGAGAACCCGGCTGGAATATATCAATATGGCTGAAGGCATAATTGGCAAGCATGATGAAATTATAATTGACCTCGAAACGCTCCACGACAGAGACAGGGCCAATAGAATAAACGGCACCCGGGATGACCTTATAATCGGCATTACTAACCGCATATCCAGCATGCTTCGGGACATATATGTTAAAAGGATGCTATCAGCCGAAATTAATTATGATCAGAATTTTAGCCGGTGGATGGATGAGGGAAAAACAATATTAATTCAGATCCCCGAAAGTACCTTCTCGAGCAAAGCGATAAAAGATATACTTGTTACATATTTCATGAGTCGTATATGGCTGGCAGCACTCAACAGGCAGAACCACAGCAGAGTATGCCACGTGGTCACTGATGAAATATACCAGGTACCAACGGCGGCTAATCTTGTATCAGGAGTAATCACAGAAGCCCGCAAATTTGGTATAGATTTCTTTTTTACTATCCATTACCTTAAACAATTCAGAGCCTTACATGATGCGGTCCGTTCGGCAGGGTGCAGTTACATGCTATTGGCAGGAACGGAGAAAGAGAATCTGAAAGCATTGAGTGAAGAGCTTGAACCGTTTACAATAGCTGATGGATTAAGCCTTAAACCTTTCCACAGCTTGAATTTAATCAATTATGGGAATCAGTATGCAAGGTTTATCAGTAAGTTACCAAGCCCGATGTAGGAGGTGTTCTGGCTTCCTGTTTTTGTTGACATATGTAAAATAATGTTATGTCATGTATTTACTCTAAAAACTTGCTCTTTTACCCGCCCGGTTCGCCGGGTTTTTTTGCATAAAATTTACTATAATATCTACATGAGGATATTTACTATTGAAACAATTGAAGAATGGAATAAGCTGTCTGCAAGGTTTCATGAGAAGGGATATAAGCCGTGGCAGTATCAGTATGGCCACTGATGCCCTGAGGGGCTGCATGTTTGGTTTATGATGTCCGGAAAGTATGATGTTGAGGTGATCACGCATAATGAAGTGGTGCATAAGGCGATATAAATTCTAACTGAATATAAGAAGAAGTCCTTGTTTATTTACCGAGGACACGAACTGAATCATTTTAAAGCACAGACTAATTCAATATCTTATTAAATATTACAATATCAGACCTGCCCACGCATTCAAAGTAACTATCTTATAATCTGTGTAAATGAGAACTATCTAAAATTATGAGTTCGATTTATGTAAATTGCTTACTCTATCTATCTATTCTTCATTTAAGAAGTTGTGGATTCACTTAATTGGTAATGGCAATGTCTATTAGATGCGTAGGCTTGACTTTTAGGTTACCATAATATAACATTAGTTCAATAGAAATAAAATTAACAATTAATGTTACTTTCACGACATACGTCGCATATTCCTCAGCTATAGTAGAATAAACGACATACTATGTCGCAGTAGTAGCAGCTATATGACATTGGGGCAGGGGATAATGTATATGCTCCTATAAAAGAGTCATGTTAAAAAGAAGTTTAATAAAAATGATTTAATAAAGAGGAGGCTAATGTTCTATGGAGTGTATAGTTTGCGGGAATATGATAGAAAATCAAAAAATATGTGAAGAGTGTAATAATAAAAAGATTAAAGCGAAAGATGGAATGCGGATTGGTTTAATAGAAATACCTATTGGCATTATATGCATTTTTATTGTTTTTGCCATAACCACATTCTTGAAACTTGATGAAGATTCATTATTATACAAAGCGTTAGTAAATGGTTTTGCTGTTTGTTCAGCTATTTCCATACTCACAAGCCCGATATTTATTATTAGGAATTATGTTGATTATAAGTATTATTGTAAAATTGAAAAAAACGATATAATTCCTAAAGAAAATAATGATGGTGAAATCAATGAGGATGCTTTAGAAAGATATCTTAATAGTAAGAAAAAGATTAATTGATTTATTAGGACTTGCCGTCCATGGCAAGCTCTGAATCTAGGGTCACCAACTTCGCCTAACAAGCTAATTTTGGAAACATCCAGACTCACTACACTTTAAACTTATTCCTGTATGGTATAAAAGAAAAAATGAAGGGTTCAACATCAAGTCGAGCCCTCAAATTATGTCCCAAAATAAAAACTTGCCTAAAATCTGCCCAAATACTTTTTATGAAATCATATAGCCCAGTGAAATAGGCATCCATTAGTAAAAAAAAGAGAGTCTTTCGACTCTCCATTTTTTTTAGTATCTGTTTCCTCCGCCGAAACCGCCTCTGCCGGAACTGAAACCGCCATTGCCGCCTCTTCTCTGAGCTTTCTTGGCTTTTCTGCACTCCGGACATCTTTGGGGCTCATTTTCGAATC
>JAEZLF010000122.1 GCA_023435925.1 Bacillota bacterium | reverse complement strand
GACCTGTATCTATTCTCGGATGAGGTTTATCGCGAGTTTATTTATACTGGTTCTCCATATATTTCGGCTTGTCACTTGGTAGGTATCGAAGATAATGTGGTATTGATTGATTCAGTATCTAAAAGATATAGTGAATGCGGTATCCGTATTGGAGCCCTTATCACGAAGAATAAAGAATTGCGTAAAACATTAATGAAATTCTGTCAGGCACGTCTGAGTCCTCCATTGATTGGGCAAATTGCAGCAGAAGCGTCGCTTGATGCCGATCCTGATTACTTACGCGATATGTATGACGAATATGTAGAACGACGTAAATTTTTGATTGATCGCCTAAATCAAATACCGGGAGTATATTCTCCAATTCCGATGGGTGCTTTTTATACTGTTGCACGTTTGCCTGTAAAAGATGCGGACAAATTCTGTGCATGGTGTTTATCTGATTTCGAATATGAAGGGCAAACAGTATTTATGGCTCCGGCATCGGGCTTCTATACTACTCCGGGATTAGGGAAAGATGAAGTGCGTATAGCTTATGTACTAAATAAAGAGGATTTATCGAATGCGTTGATGGTGCTTGAAAAAGCATTGGAAGCTTATAAAGAGGTCGAAGACAAAGAATAATAAACAAAGAATGATAAGAAAATTAGTATTTGCAACTAATAATGCCCACAAACTGGAAGAAGTGAAATCTGTTGTAGGGGATAGCTTTGAAATAGTTAGTTTAGAAGCAATTGGTTGCCACGAAGATATTGAAGAAACTGGAACAACACTCGAAGAAAATGCTTTTATTAAGGCTCGTTATATCAAAGAAAAATATGGATATGACTGTTTTGGTGATGATACAGGATTGGAAGTAGAAGCTTTGAATGGTGCACCCGGTGTATATTCAGCTCGTTATGCAGGAGTAGATCATAATCAGGCTGCTAACCGAAAGAAATTATTGGCAGAACTTGCTGGAGAGAAAAATAGAAAAGCTCGTTTTAGGACAGTTATTGCTTTAATCTTAGATGGTAAAGAGTATATGTTTGAAGGAGAAGTTAAAGGCTTTATTGGTGAGGAAGAACGTGGAACAACTGGTTTTGGTTACGATCCTGTTTTTCAGCCTGAAGGCTATGATAATACTTTTGCCGAATTGGGGATGGATGTGAAAAATAATATAAGCCATCGAGCCAGAGCAACAAAGGCTTTATGTGAATTTTTAAAGAAGGCTTGATAGGCTTTCTTTTTTTATTTCTTAGTTAGTTGTCTACTTTCTTAATTTAAAAAACTTAGTTTGGATAAAAAATACGAACTTTGCCATGTTTTATAGTAAATGATAGATATGAATACTCACGAATTTGCAAATATACCAACGGATAAAACCAGAAAGAGAATCGTTATTATCGGTGGTGGTTTTGCCGGACTTAAGTTGGCGAAGAAAATAGATAAGAAACGTTATCAGATCGTTCTGATTGATAAGAATAATTATTATCAGTTTCAACCTCTACTTTATCAAGTAGCATCAGCCGGATTAGAACCAAGTTCAATTTCTTATCCGCATCGTAAATACTTTTGGAACAATCCGAACTTTATCTATTGCATGACTAAGGCTGAGAAAGTTCTACCAGAAGAAAATCTGATATTGACTAGTATTGGCAAAATAGCATACGACTATTTGGTTGTGGCTACCGGATGTGATACCAATTACTTTGGAAATGAAGAAACACCCAAGCATTCTTATGCATTAAAATCTTTATCTGAATCGATACTGCTTCGTAATCGAATATTATTGTCATTCGAACATGCTACACGGACTAATGACCCGAAAGAATTGGAGAAAATCCTGAGCTTTGTCGTTGTTGGAGCAGGAGCTACTGGCGTTGAGATAGCAGGAGCATTGGCTGATATGCGACGTAAAATATTGCCGAAAGATTATCCGGGAGTAGATTTCTCGAAAATGACGATTACGCTATTGGATGGTGCACCACGAGTATTGGCAGCTTTGTCTGAAAAATCATCATTTGAAGCTGAAAAGATTCTGACTAAACGAGGTGTCATCGTGAAGTGCAACTCTTTGGTGAATGGATGTACTGAAAATGGTATAGAATTGAAAGATGGAACTGTTATCGAATCACAGAATATAATATGGGTAACAGGGGTTATCGCTAATAGTATAAATGGTTTAGCAGAAGAATCATATTTCAGAAATAGACTTCTTGTTGACGAAACCAATCGTGTGAAGTCATACGATAATATTTTTGCTATTGGTGATACAGCGTTAATGATGAACGAAAAATACCCTAAAGGACATCCTCAAGTGGCTCAACCTGCACTGCAAATGGCTGTGAATCTAGCTGAAAACTTGAACAGTGAAAAGGAAGGTTACGTTTGGAGAAAATTTGAATATAAAGATAAGGGGAGTATGGCTACCATCGGAAAGAATGCTGCTGTTGCTGAAATTGGCAACATGAAGTTTAAAGGATTCTTTGCTTGGTGGATATGGCTTTTTATCCATATAATGTCGATGATCGGTATGAGAAATAAAGTGACAATTATGGTCGATTGGTTATGGAACTATCTGAATTATGATGTGTCGTTGCGATTATTTATCAGACCCAAAGCTAATGATATGTATAGGAATGAGGAGTGAAATAAATTTAACTAGTCTTACTTATATTCTTTAGTGTTTTAAGTCCTCTAATTGTAAATTAAAACTAAACTCGAATATTATTACAACTAAAAGAAGATGAAATTGAGTCGTTCCACAACTGTTGCTTTGATTGTCGCTATGGCATTTTT
>JAEZLF010000104.1 GCA_023435925.1 Bacillota bacterium | reverse complement strand
TGTTTGTAACAGTGCCTGAGGATAGATTTCCACCCCAGTCTGTAAGCTGGCTTGAGGAGGAGTATAGCCCTGTCCAGGTTTTGCCTGTCATGTTGTAGATGGTAACTGTAACATCTTTGGTTACCGGCTGGGTTGTCTTTGCTACGAGTGGCACGGTGCTGAGGGTCGCGCTGCCACTGGTTAAGACAACGGTAGAGGGGTTTAATGTGACCTTACCTCCGGCGGAGGTGGCCTTTGCGAAGCTCAAATTCAGAGCCTCTGATTCTGTTCCGTCCGCATAACGGACATAGAAATCAAACGAGGTATCCTTATCAAATGTGAAGGTAGTGCTGATATATTTGCCATTGGAGAAAGATCTGTAATTGTTCTTTGAAAGGAAGTCCTCGTCATATTTTGAGGCAGCGGAGTCTGTAATATAAAGGTCAACAATGCTCTTCCCCGTGTTGTTGACAATAGAGAAGGTTCCTTTTGTATCTTGCTGTGCAGATACGGGCGTCATGGTTATAAGCGAATGCTTAGGCGCGGTCGTGGAGGGCCAGATTATAATCTTGGTGCCGTTTGCACTGTTCTCGCCGTTAGCGTTTACAACCTGCTTGGTATCAGCAACAGGGCGTATAGTGTATGCTCCGCCGGACTGCTTTTGGATAAGCCACTGATAGGGGCTGCTTGAGGTTGTAAGCTGTGTGCCTTGGGCCGAAGATGCCAGGCTGAGATATTTTCCGTCTTCCGTTTTTATGTAACGGTACGTACCAAAGCTGACCACTGTAAAGGACTGAGCCGGTGTGGTATCCCTGATTTCAAGCTTGCCTGAGCTTACGCGGAAGTATTTGCCCATGCACTTCATGGTATAGGTTCCGTCGGCTAAATCGCTTGTAGGCACAGGGGTGGTGGGTGTTGTGGGTGTTGTGGGTGTGGTGCTGGCAATAGCCATAGCGTTATTATACTGTGTCTGAGTTACAACACCCATATTCAAGAGCTTTGAAAGCAAGTCATAGTCCTTTCCCTTGACATTAGCTGCGATTGAGCCGAAGAGTATTTCAACGGCTATACCACGGGTGAAGGGTGTAATGACTTTGTCTGAGTCAATGATGCCCTTGCTTTTTGCAACGGTAAGGCAGTTTGCCCAGGTAAAGTCCTTTACGCCAGAGGCGTCGCTGTAGCCCAAGCCTCGCAGAACAAACATTGTCATTTCCTGCATGGATGCGTTTCTTCCAAAGCCGAATTTGTTGTCGCCAATACCTACGGTGTAGCCCTTTTCCTTTGCATAGCCTATGTAAGACTTTGCCCAGCTGTTAGCGGGAACATCGGTGTAGGGTGTGGCTCCGGTCCACGCCGTGGCTGCCTTGTCCTCTCCAAGCAAACGAATAAGGAACACCAGCGCCTGCTCGCGGGTCGCTTTGTCAGAAAGGCCGAAGTTACTGCCATTGTCATCATAACCCTTGAAAAGACCAAGAGTCCAAAGAACCTTCGCCTTAGTGTTTTGGTCTGCCGTAGCTGCGCTGGCTGGCAAAGCAAATAATCCGAGGCACAGTGTCAGTGCCAATACCATTGATAAAATGCGGTTTACACTTTTCATTGTAGTTTCCTGCTTTCTTTTTTTATTTTTATTACTGCATTTACTACCGGGAAAATAACATATCTACCGATGAGAACCTTAGTACATATAAGCAGTTGCTTCGGCTTTGTTTTGAAACGCACGCACCCCCCTTGTACATAAAACATAAAGTTGTTAAAGTCAACATACACCTTACACCTACACCTGATCCAGACCCAGGAAAGTGTCCAGGTTAATTTTAAGTGACTTTATGTTGACTGCTTAGGTACCTTTTTTTACCGCAATCATCTTCCATGTCATTTTACATAAAACTGTCTTTTTTATCAAGTGGAGTGTGGTTCCCATCCATGCTAAGAATGAGGTCATCAGATCGACTGCCGGAAAGCTTTTTGCAAAAGAATCCGTCACAGACTTGAAAGAGGCTCTATTGTGCAGGATGTTTCAAGTAGAGAAGGGGTTGGTAAAAAATTATATAGTGTTGGAAAAGCAGTTAAGATAACAAGATATTCGTGATACAAGGAGGAAGAGAATATGCAAAAAATAGTTCCACATTTGTGGTATGACAAAGAAGCCAAAGAAGCAGCCTTATTTTATATTAGTTTATTTGACCAATCTAAGCTATCGGATGTTACGGTCATAGAAAATATGCCTTCAGGAAATACAGAAATTGTGAATTTTGAATTAGCCGGGCAGCAATTCCAGGCAATCAGTGCAGGCCCCTATTTTCGATTTAACCAATCCATCTCCTTGATGGTAGCCTGCGACTCTATCGAGGAGGTAAATACCAAATGGGAGGCTTTGGTGAAGGGCGGTTCCGAATTAATGCCTCTTGGTGAATACCCCTTTAGTAAGCGGTATGGATGGGTACAGGACCGATATGGTTTGACCTGGCAGTTAATACTTTTAGATAGTGGGCAACCTGTTCAAAAAATTACTCCAAATTTGCTTTTCTCCAATGATGCATGTGGGAGAGCTGAAGAAGCAATGAAATACTATACAGAAGTATTTGAAGATTCAGAAGTCGGAATGATCAGCAGATATGAAGCAGGAGAAGCAAAGTCAGCAAAAGCAAAGGTGAATTATGGCGCTTTCAAGCTGTGCGGCGTTGATTTTTCGGCAATGGATAATGCTTTTGATGTAGATTTCAGTTTTAATGAGGCATTTTCGCTTATTGTAAACTGTAAGGACCAGAAAGAGATTGATTATTTCTGGGACAAGCTTTCAGCTGTACCTGAGGCGGAACAATGCGGATGGGTAAAGGACAAATTTGGAGTTTCTTGGCAGATTGTTCCTGAAAATATGGAGGATATCCTGTTTCAGGGATCAAGGGATGAAGTACAAAGGGTTACCGAGGCTTTCCTGAAAATGAAAAAATTCGATTTAGCAGCGCTGGAAAAAGCACGATTAGGGTATTTATAGCACCGGGATAAAGACTTGCGAAAATAATGAGAATTGCTAGTTTAAGCTCCATTAAGAAGGGCAAAGGGGAGAGGAGAGTAGAATATGGAAAAAACGAGAATTACTATCGAAACTATTGTAAATCAAACAATTGACCAGGTATGGGAAAAGTTGACACTTCCAGAACACATTATGGAATGGAACCATGCATCTGAGGATTGGTATACACCATCGGCTGAGAATAATTTAAAATCAGGCGGAGCTTTTAATTATAAAATGGCCGCAAGAGATGGAAGCCATAGCTTTCATTTTTCAGGTATTTATGACGAAGTGATTAAAGGGAAGAAAATTGCCTTTACGCTGGATGATGGCAGAAAAGTAGTTATGGAATTTACCGGAGAAGATGGATGTGTAAAAATTGTAGAAACCTTTGAAGCTGAGGAAGTGTATTCTCTGGAAATGCAGAGAGCCGGTTGGCAGGCGATCCTTGATAATTTTAAGAGGTATGTTGAAAATAATTAAGGAGGGCAACTATGAAAAAAATTAACTTCTCAATTGAAGTAAATGCTTCTAAAGAAAGAGTCTGGGCAACTCTTTGGGAAGACGTAAACATCTTGAAGCTAAACGTGCATAACGCCGCTGAATGGGTAACATTGGGAGAAATAGGTAGGTGCGAATTTATGCCAGCTGATTGAATTTGTTGAACGCTTGTCGGCCTATTGTGATTCTCCGGACTCCTTGGTAATATAGATATTAACGATAAATTGGAGGTTTTTATGCTGACTGAATTAATAAAACAAGGCTTTGGAGAAAAGGAAGACTTGAACTGTGCAGAGAAGATACTGCAGGGAGCAAATATTGCATATAAGCTGGGCTTGGATAAAGAAGCACTTAAACTTGCTTCTGGGTTCGGTGGCGGAATGGCAATTGAAGACAAATGTGGTGCATTGACAGCCGCCATCATGGTAATGGGAGCGTTGTTTGTCGAGAATCGGGCACATGAGAGCACCAGGATAAAGGATTTGACTAAGGAGCTTTTTCAAGAGTATAAGAAAGAAATGGGGTCAATTGATTGTGCTCCTCTTAAAGAGATGCACAGGACGGAGGAGTTAAAATGCAGGAACGTCGTAATAAAGGCGGCTGAAGTCCTTGATAAGATAGTAAAAAGGGAGCGGACTGCATTCTTGTAAATAAATTTCGATATTGATATGATTGAGATAGACAAATCTATAGTATTTGCAGGTGTTCAGTAGGGCAGATGAAGGCTCGAAAAACATTATGAATAAAGGAGCCAAGGACATGAAAGTCATTGATTTGAGAAGCGATACGGTTACCAAACCGACTCAGGAAATGCGCGATGCTATGTATATTGCAGAAGTTGGTGATGATGTATACAGAGATGATCCTACCGTAAACAAATTAGAAGAGTACGCAGCCCAAAAAGTTGGAAAAGAAGCCGCACTATTTGTACCCAGTGGCACCTTTGGAAACCAGTTGGCGCTGCTTACCCATTGCAGGAGAGGATCAGAGGTTATTCTAGGAGAAGATTGCCATATTGTACAGCATGAAGTGGGCGCAGCAGCTGTTATCGCCGGGGTTCAGCTAAGAACCTTGAAAGGGGCAAACGGGCGATTGAACGCTTCCGAAATAGAATCGAAAATCAGGGGAGAAGACATTCATCTTCCGAGTACCGGACTGATCTGTATTGAAAATGCCCTGGCAAATGGAAGAGTCGTTGCACTTGACAATATGTCAGCAATATATGATGTTGCAAGAAAGCACAATATACCGGTTCATCTTGATGGGGCGAGGCTCTTTAATGCAGCAAGTTTTCTCAGGGTTGAGGCGGGAGCAATTACCCGCTATTGTGACTCGGTCATGTTTTGCCTCTCAAAAGGTCTGTGTGCGCCGGTTGGTTCCATGCTTGCAGGAAGCAGGGAGTTCATTGAACGGGCACGGAAGGGCAGGAAGCTAATGGGCGGGGGTCTTCGCCAGTCAGGCATTTTAGCTGCGGCAGGGCTGGTGGCGCTTGAGAAAATGACCGGCAGACTTAATGACGATCATGATAATGCATACTTTCTTGCTCAGGAGCTTTCAAAAATCCCAGGAATCAAAGTTGATCCAGAGAGCGTCCAGATTAATATGGTGTTTTTTGAAATGAACTATCCGGGGTTGGATATGAATAGGTTTGTTGATGAGATGTTTAAGAGGGGAGTTGTCATCAGTGGTGAAGAGAATGGTGTCATGAGATATGTTACACACTACTGGGTAACCAGAGATGATATTGCTTACGTCATAGACTCCATGAAAGCTGTTTTGGCATCAAGCGAAATTTGCATATGAGGTTTGATATATTGTAGATTTCATATGATTTGATAAGGGCAGCTTGTTTTTTTACCGTGGATTCTTGTAGACTAGGAAATGCAATGCTTTTTCTTTCTTAATCTGTTAATACATGCTGAGATTGGGATTTGTATGTCGGTAAATAGAGCAATGAAAAGAAGTGCTGATATAAGATCAATGTAAAAGCGGCTTCCCCCCGGTGGATCACCTGGCTGTATCATATTGGCTTTGATGCAAGGTCAAGTGATATAATCGAGGTATCTTGAAAAGAGGATCTATTTGCACAGGTCTTTAAAAACGATCGTTCAGTACTAGAAAAGCTTCAGCTGCTACTTTGATGCAGCTCAATATTTTAAATGCTCCGCGGAGTCACGCAACTGGTAATAGGACGGAAGTGTGGTACAAAAAGGAAAATGAATCGGAGGTTATAACAATGAGTATAAAAATTTACGGAATTCGTGATAACCCGGAGTTTCTTGAAAGAGGAATTGATTACTTTACATCAAAGTGGGGACTAGACAGAAGAATTTATACAGACAGCATTTCACATAGTATTACAACTGATAGCCCTTTACCCAGATGGTATCTGATGCTTAAGGATGATGAGATTGTTGGCTGTTACGGGCTGATAACAAATGATTTTATCAGCCGTCAGGACTTGTATCCATGGTTGTGTGCACTATTTATAGATAAGGACCAAAGAGGACAACTATTAGGATCAAAACTGCTGGAGCACGGCAGGGTAGAGGCGGGCAAACTGGGGTTTTTAAAACTGTATCTGTGTACCATTCATGACGGTTATTATGAAAAATACGGGTGGAAGCATATCGCAAATGGCTTTCACCCATGGGGCGAAGAATCAAAGATATATGAGGTATCCAGTTTGTAGATTAGAGATAGAGGTGTTGCTACCTGACCCAGATTCAGATTAATTAAAGCGTAGCTATGCTTCTCTATACAAAGCACTTGATTATGCCATTGTCAGCTATCAGCGGCTGCACATCCAATAATACTCGCGTTCCGGAAAATCATATACCACAAAACCAAGTTTTTTAAGTATGTTTACTCTTTTGACTGCTTGAGGTATTGCTTTGGTCACGATCTGATTGACAGTGAACAAATCAAAAAATTCATTTAAACAGAGTGTAAACAACTCATCTAAATATGCAGCTTCTTCATACTTTGACATAATATCAAGCCTGAGTATACCCCGGCTGGTCGTTTCGCTCCGCTGCACTGCTCGCCATGCGTCCTGGTTAGTTTTGTATTTTCCAATCATGCCAAACATTTCGATAGTACCAACAGCATGTCTGGAACACTTGTCAATAATCGAAAACCTTATAAATTCTTCATTGATGTAGCTGCTTAACCATATTTTTATACAGTTGTTCATTTCATCGGAAGTGTCGTAAAAGAAATTGCTTGTGCAAGTGTCGGAATTAAAAATTGGCCGGGCGTTTGTGTCGGAATAGCAAATTAACAGATCGGCAGCATCGTCCTCTGTAACTAACCGCAGGATAAAATTCTCTGTTTCGAAAACAGGACACTCTACATACGGATTTCTTTTGCCAAATTGAATAAGCTGTATAATTTCATTTTCGGTGTCCATCATATCATAATCACCCTTTAAACCGTCTGACTTATGGTATACGATACCTTTTTCAAAGTTGTCGCGTAACCGGTTAAGAAGTGCCTGTTTGCCATGTTCTTTTGCATACCGGTTAAACGTTCTGTTTCGAACGCCTTGAAGCATTTTCTCCTCACAGGGAAATTCATCGCACTGATAGCAGCCGTCAAGACCTTTGCCTGTGGCGCATTGATAGACGGAGCAGTCGCTCCCTTCCTTACAGCCTCTTTCCTTGCAACCGGGGCAATCCTCCTGGCTGCATAAAACGCAGGCCAACCCGCATAACGCTAAATCCTTTTCTGCGTAAAACTTCATTTAATCATCTCCTAATATATGTAAGGGGACACACCTCCAAACTTTTCCGGTCGTCCTAATATGTCGAGGAATGTCCCCTTTTGATTAGGATAACATGGCAATGGCGACAGCAGTATGTCACCATTTAGTAAATCGACAAAATTTCCTCCGCTTTTTGCCTCAACATAGCTTTCAATTCGTCTGGCTCAAGCACCTGTACCTTATCTCCGAAACCCATGAGAAGTGAAATCCACATGTGTTCAAAGGGGACATTCATTGTGATGATAAAATCGCCATTTTCGTGTTCTTCAATGGTATTGCTGTTCAGATACTCAAGTGCTTGCTGGCGGATTTCATTTTTACATAACAAACGGATATGATAATACTTTCTTTGATCGGATCCGGATTTGTTTTTCATCAGCCATTCAATGTTTCTGTGCTCCTTTGAAAAAGTCCCTGAAACAGGTTCACATTTTGAAATCCTCGGTAGTTTAAACAGCCTGTAATCTTGCTTTTCAACACAGTAGGCAAACATATACCAGGCATACCATTGATAAGAAAGAGCAAGGGGCTCTACAATACGCGTTGATGCCATCTGCTCAGCGTTGACGTATTCTATGCTCAGGAGGGTTTTATCATAAATCGCTTTCTCAATCATGCGCAGGTGATCATTTACAAGTATGCCCTCCCTGGCAATGGAAAAATCAACAAAAATCCGCTGTTCGCCACGCTGCATGATAGTGAGAGCTTTTTCAAGTGTTGCACTTATTTTGTTGTTTTCATACGCCGTGCGGAGTCCCTTGAGTGCAGTTATGATATTCAGGTAATCATCCACACCGGCAATTTGTTTTGTAAGCTTGAAGCCATCCATGATCTCATAACCGCCATCTGCTCCGTATGTGGAAGCAATTGGGATGCCAGCTTGATTCAGGGCTTCAATATCCCGCTGTATTGTCCGTTTGGAAACTTCAAACCGCTCGGCCAACGCCGAGCTACTTACAATTTCCCGGTTAAGCAAATACATGGTAATGGCTATAAGCCGGTCTATTTTCATAAAGGCCTCCCAAAAGTCAGCTTTTCTTGCTTAAACATTATATCAAGATAAATCCACACGTAACAATATTTACTCGGCTAGGGAATGAAATCTTATTATATTGACGCCGAGCATGAATTCGTTATGAGGCCACGAAAAATTAATTTAGAATTAGTGCCCTCGCTCATTATAAAAAAGAGAACATGACATATAGTTGTCGTGTTCATGTGCTATAATGGATAGCAAGGAGTGTTATATTATGGTAAACAAACAAATAAACGATTACTGCGTAACTAAGCCCGGCTCTTATGAAGGTTTTCGGAGGGCAGTATATGAAACTTGACCGTCTGCTT
>JAEZLF010000084.1 GCA_023435925.1 Bacillota bacterium | reverse complement strand
TCAATATCACCGGCGGCGTGGTCACTGCCATTGGTTACGAATTAGGCGCTGCTATTGGTAGTTGCAGGAATAGTGATGTTCCTATTGCAATCAACATATCGGGTGGTACGGTCATTGCTAAGGGTGGATGGGAAGGAGGAGGGTCAGGTACTAGCGGCGTAGGTATTGGCGGTGGTGTAGGGAGCGTCGGCGGTATTGTGAATATCTCCGGAGGAAGTGTCTTGGCCAAAGGGCTCTCGTCCGGATACGATATCTTTGGCACTCTGCGTAACCGCAGCGACGGAGAGGAAGTCTTCCTTACAACAATAACCTTGAATGCGTCCGATTTGCCTATAGGTGCTGCACGGATATCCTCTTTGACCACAACGCTTCGCGGAGCAGCTTATGCATACGGCATCACCGATATGGCAGCAGACGAGGAGGGCAAGCTATATCTATATCTGCCGGCGGATGCTCAAACTGTAGCGGCACAGACCACGGATAGCACGGCTTCTCCTCCCCGGCGAAACTATTATGGCAGCGTATTGACAACCGGCACCGGCGGCAGCGGTACGTTGACATTGGATACCGCTCTCCCCACCGTAACTTCAGTGAGTCCTGACCGTGAAAGCGTACCTGCTTCAATAGACAACTTCTCCATTACATTTAGCGAGACCATGGATGAAACCGCCGTAGGGACGGTGACGCTTTCCGAAGCGGGCACGCTCTCCAATCCGCAATGGAGCAACGGCAATAAAACCGTAACCTATGAACTTACAGGTCTGTTGCCACTTACCGGTTATTCGGTGGGTATCTCTGGGTTCAGGGATGAAACGGGAAACTGGATGGAGCCTGCGAGCGGGTTTGGTTTTCAAACCATGGACAACGATGCATCGCTTGTTGACCTGAGTATAAGCCAGGGGACACTCAGCCCCGCTTTTTCCAGCGATACGCTTCAATATAAGGCTTTTGTAGATGACAGTGTGGAGTCCATCACAATTATGCCCACGGCGCGGTCCTCGGGCGCAAGCATTCAAATAAACGGCATGCCGGTCAGCAGCGGTGCGGGCTCCAGCCCCATTGCCTTGCATATTGGATCAAACAGCATATTCATAGCTGTTACGGCTGAGGATGGGTATACGCAGCAGACCTATGCGCTTAAAGTAGCAAGGGGTCGTTCAGAGGAGGAGACGGAGTTGCGCACGCTTACGGACAATAGCACAGGCGTGACTGTTTCCGGGTACGGCATACCCGCCGGAGCGCAGCTGCTTGTTTCGCCCCTTGGTTTGCACACGTCTGATGTAGCCTGCCAAGCGATCCGCCAAGCTCAAGCCCAAGGTCAATTGATTCTTGGTTATGATATCAGTCTATCTCAACCCTTTCAGGGGGATATTACAGTGACATTCCCTGTGGGAAGCCGGTATAACGGTCAGACCATTTCGCTGTATCACTGTGTAGATGGCAGCCTGGAGGTTGTATCAGCCATTGCGGAGAACGGCATAGTACGCTTTACCGTCGGTTCTCTTTCTCCTTTTGCAGTGGTACAAACCCTATTTATACCAAATACCGGAGATAAAACGACAAAGGTAAGCTATTTTCTACTGGTCTTGAGTGTGTCGGGCATCTTCTATGGGTTACGACTACGAAAAAAACCAAATTAGATCTACTGATAGCAAGGTGAAAGGAAACGAAGGAATGCCTTCGTTTCTTTAGATGCGCGTTCTGCAAAGCATCACTATGTCACCGAACTTCCCATTATGTTCAATCTGTGCGATTATACGAACTTCCCATTATGTTTAACCTTTGTCCCCTATCTCCTGCATTATGTTTATTGGATCGTCTATACTAAATGGTATGTTAAAACTTTTGCTTATCGAAATAAGATAAATTGATTACCCAGGTATCAGTTGTTGCCCTAACACCTTCCACTCCTTATCCCATAGAACATAGGAGTAAGCGATTTCCTGCTGATCCGCATCATTCATAAGTCTGAGCAAAAACACGCCGTCAAGCTCTAAAACATCAACGCCTATCAGCTTCGTATTGTATTGGTGTGGGTTTTGCCCATAGGGAAAATCGTTGGGTAAATCTAAACTAGTATCGTAGCTATTGAATGGCACTTGAATGGCATTCTCATAATAGCGCTCTCCCCAGAAGGAAAGGACTTCCCTGAAATTTTGATAGCCAGCGGCACTCAAATCGTATATATGTAGATTCCCTGCTCCAGAGTTTGCTGTCATTGGCGCGACAAAAAGAATCAACTCATCTACTCCGTCGCCTGTCAGGTCATATTCTCCAGTACCAATCGTCCACACCCATGGATAACGGAGCACTTCTAAACCATCTATGAATAGATGGGATATATCATCATCTTCGTCATAACTGCAAAACAAATTCGTTCCATCCGAGAGGATCGCATTACCCAGAATGTTGGGTCTAGCCCTTAGGTTGTCCTGATTAACCAGATTATGTATAACGGCATTTTCTATGTTCGACAGATCGGTAGGTAATATATGTAGTTGCGTCTGCTGCGTTGGCTGAGATGAATTGTCATACACCGTATGTTCCGGTTGCATTTCGAGCAAATGTGTATTTTTCGGCATCTGAGTGGCTTGCGGAACCGGCGAAGTGATGTTTGGCATATGCGCGCCGGCCGAACAGCCCGAAAGGAGCATAATCAACGCAATCATCACGAAAAGCAGTTTTTTCATAAGCTTTTTTCTCCTGCATTGTTTGTTAAATCACATAATCAAATTCGCCCTAAATAGCTAGGATACGGATTCCCTTCATAATCGAGGGCCTTCTTAGAAAGAAAAGGCGGTATTGTTACCGTTTATTATAGTGCTAACTATTTTGGCACCCTAACCGCATTGGATATAACTCATATCATCTGGCGGCCGCCATGACTGTAAATTTTATTTCACTTCTCAATATTATATGGTAAAATGTTTTAGTTGTATAGTTTTTCGCGAATGTACTAAAGGAGGATAATCCATGCGTAATGTTATCCCTTTATTATTATGTATATTACTGCTTGCCGGCTGTTCAGAATCTGCCAATTTGCCGCGCAGCTCTCCTCCCCCGGAAGCAACCGCCGCAACTACCTCTGCCGTTTCTTATGATACAGAGACACCTTCGTTGTCAGAAGCTCCAGCATCCATTGCTTCGGATAACAGCGAGAATGTGTTGTCAAACGAATGGGTGACAATTCCTCAAGATCAGGAGCCTTTCTTTTTGCTTGGAACAAAACTGAGTATGGAATTTCTACCTGAGATGGAAGGCATGCTTACGGGCAACAGTCTTACCTACGAGCAAATTGTAACTTTAGGTAAAAGTCTGTATGATATACCGCATAATGAAATGTATGCAGCTTTAGAAAGCGCTGGCGTTGAGATGGAGCAACCTTTTTCCTACGAGTTTACCATACACTATGCACAATGCACGGATGTGATGGATGGTAAATATGTGCGCATGTATATCGCGCTATACGGTTCTCGTGAAAACATAAATCTGTTTTTCCGCAAGGATGGAGACTTGTATACACCCCATAGCTACATTTATTATTCAGCTACACGTGGTGATTCAAAAACAACTTTTCAAAATTTCTCAGATCAGGATTGGATGGTGTACGAGGTATACGGTGGCAGTGGCTCGGGCTATTCGGAAGATTGGACAGTGTGGTATAACCTTACGACTTGCCGCAACGAAATCGGTTATTTGAGCCACTATCATGACGAAGGTAATTTATCTTGTTATGTATATGAGACACAGATTATTGATGTTCTCTCCACAAAAGTGATTGACGATAAGGACAGTAGCGTCTTAGAGTTATTTGTGCACATGCAGATTGAAGCAAAATACTGGATTACGCAGGAGGATATCGAAAATGAGCTTCCTGCTCCAGAACCGGACAAATTCGTCAAGCAAACGCAGGTGCAATTGTATTACGATAAAACGAAACAGGCTTTTTATATTCGCACTTTACCTGAAGCATATCCATTAAGCTTAGATTATGATAGAAGCGACTGGCTGTTTTATATCGGTGATTCAATTAATCGGTTGCACAGCACAGGTAACAAATATCAGAAACAATGGGCAGAGCTGTTTTATAAAGAGTAAAAGCTGTTTCGTATTATGCTCAACTCATGTGGCTATCCGGACTTCGCATTATGTCTACCCCAAGTTGTTATGCAAGCTTCCCATTATGTTTAGCTCCGGCATCGATATGACCTTCGCATTAGTTTATGACCATCAAAACAATGGAGATAAAGGGTCTCCTCGATAAACTGAACGTAATATATTAGCATTGCAAAGGTAAAAACACTTATGAAAATCAAGAGTATTATTCCTTTCATAATAGTGATATTGCTATTTTTAATGTATGGATGTCAAAGCAATTATGCGCTTCCTGACCCATCGATTTCGGTTATGGTTACACCCAAGCCATTGATATCCGTTAACCAAACAGATCCTCCTCCCCCCCATACTAAGTTTGTCGATTCGATGGGTTTTCCGTTTCCATATGATACGAAACTAGAAGTCAACTCGTCCGGCAACATGATTCTTTCCAGGCAACAAGCACTAGAGGATTATGATGCAATGTGGGAAATGCTCGATGACAATTATCCGTTTTTTGAAATCATTGAATCTGAATTAGGGATAAACCATAACGTAATCAGTGAGGAATGCCGCGCCAAATTATTGATTGGCGAAAACGGAATATCTGTTTTACAGTTCTACAACCAAATTGATTCTTGTTTGGCGAATTTTAATGCTATAGGGCATCTATATATAGTTGCGCCTGCCCATTATGCCTACACTTACGCATATCCAATAGATAATATTGATAATGCACATCGAAAGCGGATGAGATATGTTATTGATTCTGATAAGGTTTATCAGACATATACTCATTTGAGCGGTGGTTCATTAGAGAGTTTATTTCCTACCACTGATGATTCGAGTGTGAATATCGATATTGATCAGATTGAACAATATTTGATTGATAATAAATATATTATGACAGAATTGTATGATAACGCAGCATACATATACATTAAAGAATTCTTACCTCCAGATGATACCAAAGGCTACGGAAGTATATTAGTGGATATGTGCAGTGAGTTTTTTAAAGAAAACCAAGAAACACCAAACTTGATTATTGACGTATCAAATAATCCAGGAGGTGGAAGTAGGTTTTGGATAGAAATGGTGCGTTCACTATTAACGGAGAACACCCCGCCATATAGCATTTTGCAATGCGGTAAATCAGGTGCCTATAATCAATACATATGGGATGCGGATAAACCTGAAGGTGCATTTTCGACAAATAGTAATGAATGGCGCGTAATGTTTCCCAATGTAACGCAAGAATCGATTAAGGGAATGGATTGGCTGCTTGTTTCAGTTGATGATGATCCACTAACACCAAAAAAAGATAGTGTAAGGTATGAAGGTAATATTTGGGTTTTAATAGGCCGCGGGACATACTCTGCGGCGGAAGAGTTTGCGGTGTTTTGCAAAGAAACTGGTTTTGCAACACTTGTTGGATCAAGGACGGGAGGTAGTGGCGCAGGCAGTTTTCCGTTTTGGTTTGCTTTACCGAACAGTGGCCTTTTAATTTCTTATGAAGCATACTATGCGTTTAACGATGACGGAACCTGCAACCAAGTTGTCGGGACGAAGCCGGATATTGAAGTAAAGAATGGTCAAACTGCGCTTGAGGCTTGTCTTGAAGCGATTCGCCAGAGAGATAATGGATAAGTTTGTTTATATGAACTATAAGATACAGAATGAAAATAATTGGAGATTGGACAAGTTTAGTAAGCTTCGCATTATGTCTAGCTCAAGTGGTTATCCGAGTTTCCCATTATGTTTACTTAAACGATTCCCTATTTGCAATCTTCTAAGGAAGCATGGGTAAATTAAAGCCGTCATACTAGTGGAGGCAAATGAGTGTTACAAAAGATTCTGAAATACTGGTATCAACTGGAGTATTTTAACCCGTGCTGGCCGATTAACACTTATGATGACATCGACCTCACCAAGCAAGGCTTGCCGTGGCTGAATCAGCAACTAGATCCTAAAATTCGGATAAGTTATGATATATACTTTGGCAAGGCTCAATCTAACGATCTGATCGTTTCCTTGCTAAAGATGTTAGACCTTAATATTGAAGGCTCTTCCATTGAAATCGATAATTCTTTGGTTTGTCTCTGCGCAATTAAAGTTGATGAGCGAGGGATATATGTCCCCGATTCCTTTGCGTTATCTAGTTTTGTTTGGGCGATCTTCAAACTTATTAGCGCTGGTACAATCACTGAAAAGTTGGATATATCGGAATTAGAAACATTGCAGCGGGAAATAAACGACCGGCTTTTGCAGGATAATGAAGCCTCCGAGGCTTCGCCAATATCCAAGGATTATTTAAGAAAGGTCTATGATCTGGTTTGCCATGAGGCCAAGGTAAATCACAAATTATTTGAGGCTTCCTTGTGGTCGCGCCAGAAAAAACAGCGTGCCAACAAGAACGATGTTTTCCCTCCGGTGGATCCCGCCACTGAGTTATTACAAAGCTTTTATATTAGGGATATGGACAAAATCCAAAAGTCACCTACACAAAGAATTAGCCGTTACGTCAAGGCTATGATTGAGCCCAGTACTCAGCGTATACAGATCGATACCGATGTTAGGCATATGCAGCGAAGGCTGAAAGCAGACTGTTTTCCACTTGGCGTATGGCCCTCACCATACAGCCCTAGTCTGATGCAACAACTGGGAATCAACATAGCTATTGCGGGCGAGCAGGATATATTTTCGGTTAACGGCCCGCCCGGAACGGGGAAAACAACACTTTTAAAGGAGATCGTGGTTTCAAACATTATTCAAAGAGCATTGGTAATGGTTAATTATGATTCACCTGAAAAAGCCTTTACCAAAGCTGAAATGAAAAATCCACCCGACGAATATAGTAGGTCTTATTATAAGATTAATGAAAAGATATCGGGTTATGGAATGGTTGTGGCCTCCAACAATAATGCCGCAGTCGAAAACATATCGATAGAACTTCCAAAGGCGATAGAGAGAGATAGAACCGGACGATTTTCCAGTGCAGGCGAGGGAACAGCGGATACATATTTTTCGGATATTGCCACCATGCTGCTAGGCGAGCCTGCGTGGGGGCTTATCTCAGCTAAATTGGGAAAGAAAAGCAATATAAAAACTATTAAGGAACGTCTGTGGTGGGCGGATGATGAGATAACGCTCAAGCACTATTATGATGAAGAAAACGCACCAGATTGGAATACAGCATGCCAAAACTTTCGGGCAGCGCTACAAGCTGTGGAAACTGCCCGAGAAGATATTAAATATGCGCAAGCTTTACTAACTGAGCAAAAACAAGCAATGGCAAACCGAATGGCTGCCCAAGTCAAAAATGATGAGACGAAGGATGAACTTTTCCGTCGGCAGGCAGTCCTACTAGAGGCGCAACAACATCTGAGCAAGCTGGAAGGCAAGCTAGTATTACAACAGCAAAATATTGCTATGTTACGATCAAGCCTCTCGTTTTTGAAGCTCATATTTTGGCGAGTATTCAAGAACAATCCTCTTATAAAAGAATGGAAACAAACTGAACAAGATGCACAAGAATCGATTATCCTAATTGCCAGGCAAAGAACGATCTGTCATGCACAGGAAGAAATTGTGCGGGCGTTACAAATGCGTCATCAGATATCCAAGGATGAGCTCCATCAAGCCGAGCAGAAACTAAGTGCTGTCAATACGGCGATCGTACCATACAATGAGCGTTTTGGAGACAATTGGGCAGATGATGCTTTTTGGGAAAATATCTGCGAAAATGAGCATTCACAGGCACTCTGTCCATGGACCTATGCTGAGTATGACAAAATGAGGGAAGAGCTGTTCTATCAGGCGCTCATGCTGCACAAGGCGTTTGTATTATCCAGCAACAGTGTTAAGCAAAACTTGATGCGTCTCTTCGCCATGTGGGACGGAAAGTTTATGACAGGAGATTGTGAAGTCGCCTATGGGCACCTATTTAACACTCTACTGCTTGTAATACCAGTGGTTTCGACCACCTTTGCCTCGGTGCAATCCTTTTTAGATGGTATACAGCCTGAGGAGATAGGGATTCTAGTGGTGGACGAAGCAGGGCAGGCAACTCCGCAGAGTGCTTTAGGCGCATTATGGCGAACAAAAAAGGCAATTATTGTTGGTGATCCGTTGCAGGTTGAGCCGATTGTCACCATTCCTAATGAACTGCGAAAACGCTTTGCTGATGAAAACAATGTTCCTTCAATATATCGGGTACCAGAATTGTCAGTACAAGTGTTGGCCGACCAGCTTAATTCATATGGCGGAGTTCGGAATCTGGATGAGGAAAAGCTGTGGTTAGGCTGTCCACTAGTTGTGCATCGTAGATGCCTTAACCCAATGTTTCAAATTTCTAACGAAGTGGCTTATAATGGCAGGATGTTTGCCAAAACCGCTATGCCCGATCAAGAAAAGCAATTTCTGCTAGAGCAATCGGCATGGTTCGATGTTAAGGGCGTTGAAAAAGGCAATAAGAATCATGCGGTACAACAACAGCTTGATGTTGTAATTAGCTTGGTTAAGAAGGCGATCGATGTCTATGCTGGTTTGCCTGAATTGTATATTATTACGCCCTTTACCTCAGTCGATCGGGCATTGAAAAAAGCAATTCATTCGGTAATTAAAGGAAAACTGCCGAAGGTGGATGTTAAAGATATCGATGGATGGCTCAGCGAAAACTGTGGTACCATTCATACCTTTCAAGGCAAGGAAGCAAGCGAGGTATTGCTGGTACTTGGTTGTGATGCTCAAAGGGGCATAGGTGCTGCAAAATGGGTAGGACAGAAACCTAACATAATTAATGTTGCTGTTTCTCGATCAAAATATCGTTTGGGCGTTATTGGTGATTATGATCTGTGGAAGAACATACCGTACGTGCGTACGGTATGCAAATACTTAAAAAAACAGTAAGCCAGAAATAAGCAAGTCATCCCGACCTAAATGACTGTATTCATGAATTTTGTCCATAATCCATGCGATTATCCAAACTTCCCATTATGTTTAATATGAAGCGATGAACTGGAATAATCTATATCTCACCCCTTACTTTTAGTCGAAAACCAATTGCTGTTAAGACTTCGCATCAATCATAACGTCCCAACAGAAAAAGTGCGTATGCCTGAACGGCACGCGCCCTTTGATATTCGTTTCCTTTGTCAGTTAGCCTTTTCCTTATTATACCTCCACCGGTCGGTCGCAGTTAGTTAACTGCCGCGCAGAGTATGCGTTAAGACGAAAAGGTTGCTGACTATTTCCTGCGCTTGTTATAATCATATATAAATCGTTGCTATATAAAGCACATGTTTCCAAAAGATGCATATAGATTATTTTAAAATACTCAATATCTTTGCGCGAAGCCTCAGGTGTTTTATAGTGAGAATGGGCAAAGCCACAGAAATGGATATCTTGCTTATGCCATATTTCATTAATCACCCTTTCGCACTTCGCAATGTTGGGGCGGTAGTGGTTGCTGCCGACATTAGCAGCTTCGTCAAAATAGTAAGCTGTAATAATAGCCCCATCTTTGGTGCCGAGTATCCCCCCTGTTTCTGCAGGTAGGCGCCCTAGTGTATTTTTAATCTTTGTATAAATCTCCCGGGTCATTAACGATTCCACATCTAGTTTCTGAGTATTTTTCATTGTCTGCCCTATGCTTTCAACTGCAGTATTTGCATTCATGTGAGTGCTATTTTTGTCGATTATAATAAATGGCTCCGTCTACTTGCCTAATTAATTCTCACGTTCGGGTCCTCCAGCTATTTTTACAGCAGTGCTTCTGAATGCACTGCTCAATGCCGGTGGGCGCATAGCGTTAGATTTAATTACTCGTTCCACAGCTGGTTCGTTTGTATTTGGTTTGACCGGGCGATACGGGTGGTCAATCGCCTGTACCTGAGGCACCAGCAGCTCGAAAAACTCGATTATATCATCAAGCTGGCTTTGTGTGCAAATGACGGCTTGCCTGACGTGAAAAAAAACCTCGCGCAGCACCAAAAGTCTTAGTCGAAAATCCCTGCTTGCTAAGCTACCTGCAACCCCCTTTATTTATTGTTGAAACCCCGAGAAGCATAGATGCTTTCGAGGTATTGAACTCGTACAAGAATCGCGTGCGAAAAAATCGTCCCCGATTCTTGTACCAGTTCGGAAACATTCCAACTGATCCTCACCGTATTTCGTTCGGAAATGCGGATTCTATCTATGATGAAAACCACTACAAGTATATTTCGAGGTCTCAGAGGGTTCTTTGTATTTACCTGCATGCGCGCAGTAGTAGGTGGTTCCGCTTGACCCTGGGCGACTGTAATCAAGAAAGACACAATCACCGCAACAACCGTCCTCGCAGAACTTTCCCTTTGGGAGGGTTACTTTCTTACGTTGTTTAAGCATGTCTAGTTCCTCCATTCTCATTTTATATGATGCGATCTTATGAAATGTATGCATGAATTTTATAAAAAATGTAATAATGAGAATTTTCCGCTTGCTTAAAGTATAGAAAATCTATTCTTCTACGGATACAGTTGGATTTTGAAAGACTCTAAAAAAGGAGTCCTTACAGGTAGACACGTCCGCGACCATTTCCATACCCTCAAAGTGTCCATGTATCCCTCAAATAATTAACGAAAAGCGGCATATCTCACACCACTGGAGGCAATTATATTTTAAAGTTCCGGCGACAGTTGAGGCAGCTGCTTGCGCCCTTGCGACATTTCTAATGGCCATTCAAGACAAACGAGCAGTAGCATCTTTGCTTGTACTTTCAATTAGTTAACTCAAGCGCTTATCCAAAATTCGCATTATGTTTAGTGCCAGTGGCTTCTGAGCTTCGCATTATTGTTTATGATGGATAAGGTACGTATATCAAGAGTAAGACTTATGATCTTCTTTGTCGTGATTGATGGAACATTGGTACTATCATTGGTTTAACAACATACTCTTACGTGGTACGCTAGGTTATTTGTTACCAGCGTAACTCAAGAGATTCGGGGCCTAATTATTGCCCGATCTACTGTAAACAATGTTACCTTTATCAACTAGTAAAATTTCTGCACTTTTTTAATTTTTATCTTTTAATTTTTTAATCATTGGTTATAATAAGCTTATAGGCTGGTACATCTGGTACATAGGAGGGCATGCATGAAACAACGTAAATTGATTTCTTTGCTGTTTATCGCTTTGCTTGTTACCGCTGGCTGTCAACCCACACCGCAAACTGAGTATGTGGTTTCCAAAATAGAACGTTTACAAACTGATAATCCTGTTTCTTCTGATATGTCGGTTCATCCTCCTGCCAATGTAGAAGAGACCTATGAGCAGGAGACGTTGACAATCAAATTTTCAGCGCAAGTAGATTATGTAGAAGCCGAATCGTACCCTATACCAAAAATACAAAGTGCATTATTTACGCAAGAAGACGTATCAATAATAATCGATTCCTTGTTTGGAAGTCATCCGTTAACATCACTCATAAAGCCAATGACCAAGGCGGAGTATGAGGAATACTATATTCAGTTACAAAAAGAGCTGGAGGATCGAAAATCGCATCCAGAAAACTATGGTGGCGACCCAAATATAGAGGCAGTGGAATCCGAGCTTGCCAGAATCGCTGCAAAAATATTAGATGCACCGGACGAAGTAACCACTCGTGTTAATCCTGAAGAACTCTATGAAACATCTTTTGGGTATGCTCTCAATTCCTCTGCCGATCTTGGCATGGATGATCCCGCGGTTTTAAGAATAACGATCAACGAAGATGATAGTGATTGCTATGCTTATTATCAAAACGGTCCTAGATATTCCGATGTTACAATGACATTCCCCGAATTGCTCCATCTTGAGCCCAAGGACATAGTAATAAGTAAGGAAGAGGCTCTATCCCTTGCAGAAAAGACAGTACATTCCCTTGGTGCCAATGATCTGTTTGCTAATGGCTATGCAGTCGGCGTGG
The DNA here is from genome assembly GCA_023435925.1 of Bacillota bacterium. Taxonomy (GTDB): domain Bacteria; phylum Bacillota; class Clostridia; order Acetivibrionales; family DTU013; genus JAEZLF01. Next base: position 4,346 of record JAEZLF010000084.1, on the reverse strand, counting down.
TTTCAATGAACGGATTGGAAGATGATATGGATGATTATAAACAACAATGCCATATGTTCTTTTTTACACGAAATGTTGAAAGCACGCCTGTTACCTATACAGAGTTCAATAATCCGGCTATATCGGACCAAGGGTTTAACTATTTGCCCACCTTTGAATATATGATCGTCTGTGTAGATGATACGGGCGTTGCCAACATCGATTGGCGTGGAAACTGTATGATCACAGGATATGAAGCGCAGGATTCTCAGTTGCTACCTTTTGATAACATCATGGAGATTGCCAAGCAACAACTTATAAACAAATTCGCATGGAATGAGGAAGACAAACCTACGTCTGTGCTAGTAACGCGGATTACTTTGGGCTACGCCACGTTACTACAGAAGAACGATAACAGTTACAACATCATGGTTCCAGTATGGGATTTTTTCGGAGCGGTAAGCCACGATGGCAGCTTTCCGTTAAGCAGCGAAGTAGGCTTTGACAGCTTGTTGACGATCAATGCGATCGACGGTACTATTATTGACAGGAACCTGGGTTATTAATGGAGCAGTCGCCATATGATGTCCGGTTAACTAGCTTGGTCGAATCATCATTAGCACTGGCTCCGACTACAATAAAAATCCTGTATACGGAAGCTGGTAAGCCATCTTCGGCTCGTAATGATCATCCAACCTGCCCGCTAGCAAATGCTAGCGGGCTTTCTGATAAACATTTACAATTAGTCCCGTTTGAATTTTAACAATATAGGCAAGCTGTATGATATAATTATTCAAAACTACAAAGCAATTATGATCTATAGAGAGAGCGGCCAGGCGAAAGTCAACTCCCGTATTTGGTTCCACAGGATACGTATGATTTGATCGTTGATACCTATCACTCCTCTATTAGAGATTGTGCAGATAAAATTCTTAATTTACTAAACAGTCCGGATCAGTGGACCGCATTCAATAAGCTGTATCTACAAGTTCCTAATTAGAATTTTTTCTTAACTTCCAAGTGGATATCCTAACTTCCCATTATGTTGAACTCAAGCGGCTATCCGAACTTCCCATTATGTTCAAAAGCCGAGAGCTGGTTCTTGCCCCCTATCCTAGCACACCAATAGCAATGATGGGTCGTTGAAACGGTAGTATTGATGTCTAGGGTTTAAGTGCGACAGAACGGATTGGATGTTCACTAGATTTTATTTAATTGATAGAGCAGGTTGAATTTATGTATGAAACGAATTGTTTATGCGGACGATAAATTGAAATTACAGGGAGGATTTGGTATGAATAAAAAGAACGAACAGGACCCGTCCAGACACTTGGACCCCGGGCCTTTCTATCACGGATCAAAAGCTGTCCTAAAGTCGGGAGACTTACTGGTACCTGGCTTTAGCTCAAACTATGGGGAGAGAAAGAATGCTAACTATGTCTACCTGACCGCGACATTGGATGCGGCCACGTGGGGAGCGGAACTGGCTGTAGGTGATGAATCCGGTCGGATTTATCGTGTAGAACCCACGGGGCCCATTGAGGATGATCCTAATCTAACAGACAAGAAGTTTCCAGGGAATCCAACGAGATCCTACCGTACTCGACACCCACTGCGAGTAGTGGACGAGGTGTTGGACTGGGAAGGACATTCTCCAGAAGCACTCAAAAGCATGAGAGATCACCTTGCCGAGCTTAAACGGCTTGGCATCGAGGCAATTAATGAATGACCAATTGGCAACGGCGAACGGCAAACGGGGATTGCCACGATAAAGGTGCTAGGTATTATACCTAGCATGAAATGCTTTACAACCCTCAGGTCGAAGGACAGGAAACTCCGCGAAACAAGGTTTGCATTTGAAGGGCGATAAAAAGCGGGAGTGCTCGCGTCGCTAATGTTGATTTCCCATTATGTTAACCCGGAGACTTATTGATAGACGGGAAATTATCGGATTGTCCTAGGTACGGATTGTTCATAAAAGTCGATAATATAATCAATTCTTAACTATAGGCTGGAATATCAGAAAGAGGGAATGATTTTCTGAAGGTACTTCTGAAAGTTTTAGTCGCAATATGCACACTTGCGGTGGGTTGGTTATTAGGAGTTTACTTACTTGACTGGTCTGTTTCGTGGAAAACAGCGCTATTTTTACTGGCATGTTGGGGCATTGGGCATATAGTATATTCAATATTGAGGGCTATAGATAAGCGATACAGACAATGATTTAAGAGAAAAACAGCCTCCATTTTTCTGGGAAGGTTAGAGCATAATGGAAATTTGGCAGGGTCATTTATGACGCTTCAGAACGAGTGGAGAAACAGCTCACTGAAAGAGGAACCTAAATTTGGCGGCGAAAGAGGATGAAAATATGCTGAAGCAAAGGCTTATCCGGCTCTTGACTGTTGTTTTTATAATTTGTCTTTTGGCTGCGAGCTGCATTCCATCATACAGTCAACCGGATTTCAATATACCGCCATTTTCTGCCGAATCATATAAAAGAGACGAAGCCTGCAACAGGGCTTTTCCTCATATATTTACCGAAGCCCTGAGTATCGGCATTGGTTTTGAAAGGGACTTGTATACGGAATCCGATGCAGAATTCTACGCGGGTGAAATCCTGAATGATCTGTACGCTCTATGCGGAGCTCTATCGGTTCCCAAACCAGAAAAGCTTGCTCTGTACGTCCTAAACGATACCGATTGCGGTGCAGGGTACGTCAGCGGCAATAAGCTATTCTGTACGCGTCAGGAGTTTGAAAGCGGGAGTTATAGGCGGCTTCTGGTAAAACTTGCGCTTCAAACGGATTCGGAGTGGGTTGCTTGCGGCTTAAGCGGGTTAGTTTTCGAAGAAAAACCAGATGTGGAATCGTTAAAGGAATACTACTGCACGGCGGAAAACATAAATGTGTTGGGCCTTTCTCCTATTCGATTTTCATTATTCTGGAATACTGCTAAGGAGCTGAAAATCGCTGAGCAGACCGCTGTTTCTCTTGCCGGATATGTACTGGAACAACACGGTTTGGACGTTTTGCTCAGTGGTATCGACGACAAAATAAAGACGGATTGGATGAGATCAATCGGCGTCCAAAGAGAGTTTTCTTTTGCTTACGGGGATATCCTTGATGGGTTTTCGTATTCATTATCAAAAGACTATCCGTTAATTGCGGAATGTGACTCGATAATTTATTATCTTCGTCCGACAAACTGCAATCCTGGCTATGACCTGAAAACGGCCGAGGACGTCGAACGGCATCTTTATCGAACGACGAAGTCAAGGTATTCCGAGATAGATTATATAAAAAATAACGCGGGCGGAAGCCTTGAAAGCTCAAATACAGAGCTGCAGGCGAAATATTATCAGAATAGCGAATACCGGTCAAAATGTTACACGCTGGGACAGGCTATCTATATGAATCCAAATCTCTACTACGCGTCTCATGAGATAGCTCACGCCCTTTTGTACAATCCTGGTGCTCCATACTTTATGACCGAGGGATTGGCGGATTATTTGAGCATTATTGCATGTGATGACGAATATTGGTTGGACTTTTATAAACAGGATATCGAAATGGCCCAGTCCGGCGGTGACCTCGAGGAGTGTTATTTGCTTGCCTATGAGTACTATACTAAGCATGGCGGGCCAACAGACGCCAGTATCGACGCGCGCCTGTATTACGACGCCTATACATATGGGGGCATTGAAGCTGGTACCGTCACCAACACCCATATGATCGATCCCATATATAAAGCTTACGGTTTTGAGAAAAAAGACGCTTCCTTTGGTGATGAGTTGACCTATTACCAGGCAGGTTCCTTTGTCTCTTATTTATGTGATACTTATGGGTTCGACCGGGTGTTGGACTATTATTTTAAAACCCCTCCGATAAAAGACGCTTTTCAGAAGGATTATGAAATTCTGAAGGCGGACTGGCTGGATTACCTTTACAGGGAATATCCCGCTGGCTGAATTTTCTTCTCTGACTGTTTGAAGAGAAGGAATATTGAAAGTACAATTCTTATTTTAAAGACAAAAAGGCAAATTCTCGGTTTCGCATTATGTTTGACCCTAGTGGCTATCCGGGCTTCCCATTATGTTTATAAATCTAAGGCCAGTTCTATCCCCTCGCTTTATTACCTCGCGCACATTTTTATAAACCCTGATGATATGCCCTTGACAAGTTATCTCCTTATGACAAAAGGTGTGTTTATATCGTGATTAACATTCCTGCTGACTAAGTTTTCGGGGTTCAGGTCACTGGAGCTGAGCCAGCTTAATAACCCTGTTTTATCAAGCCGTTGGGATGGACTTCACCGACTTCCATTATGAAAAGTTCAGTGATCGTGTTAATGAGTTATAGTTGTAAAAG
>JAEZLF010000309.1 GCA_023435925.1 Bacillota bacterium | reverse complement strand
AGCTTGAATTTGTCATGAATAGCATTAACAGCACGCTCAGCATTCCTGATATTGACCAGCACCGAAATTTTCATCTCAGAGGTGGAGATCATGTGAATGTTGATATCGGCATCATACAGGGCTTCAAACATGGTAGCTGCCACACCGGGATTATTGACCATGCCGACTCCCACAACGGAGACCTTTGAGTATTGATCAGAATGCTTAACCTCTTTGGCGCTAAGAACGCCAAGGTTTGCATTGATGACACCTAGCGTCTTCTCAAGATCCGCTTTCTTTACGGTAAAAGATATATCCTTGGTTTCATCTCTTCCAATGGACTGAAGGATCACATCCACATTAATTTTCTCTTTGGAGAGCAATGAGAACAGCTTAAACGCCATTCCCGGTTTATCCTCAATACCCATGACGGATATCCGTGCAATATCGTTATCTCTGGTAACTCCTCTGACAAGCATCTTTTCCACGTTTCCTACCTCCTTGATTTCTGTACCTGCCGCTTTATTCAAGCTTGATCTGACTGACATGTTCACAAGATACTTTTTCGCCATTTCAACGGATCTGTTATGAAGTACATTCGCACCCAGACTCGCCAGCTCCAGCATTTCATCATATGAAATATCATTGAGCTTTCTGGCGTTTTTAACGATTCTCGGATCGGCTGTATAAACGCCATCTACATCCGTATATATCTCACAAATATCTGCATGAAGCGACGCTGCCAACGCTACTGCCGTTGTATCGGAACCGCCCCTTCCCAAAGTGGTGATATCCTCATACTTATTCCACCCCTGAAAACCAGCTACAATAACAATGTGTTTTTGATCCAGTTCCCGATAAATTCTCTCTGTGTCGATGTTCTTTATTCTTGCATTTCCATATTGGCTGTTGGTGCTGATTCCGGCCTGATAACCTGTAAGTGAAGTAGCATAGCACCCCAGCTTCTCAATTGCCATGGCCAGAAGGGCCATGGATATCTGTTCACCTGTAGAAAGTAACACATCCATTTCACGTCTGGACGGATTCTTATTGATTTCTTCTGCCTTTGCAATCAAATCGTCTGTTGTATCACCCTGGGCCGATACAACCACAACAACCGAATTACCTTCTCTATAGGTTTCAACTACTCTGGCTGCAACATTGTTGATTTTTTCAACATTTGCTACAGAGCTTCCGCCATATTTTTGTACAATGAGACCCACGCGTTATTCCCTCCCTGCCATTTTTTAGTCTTCTTCTATTCTGATTATACTTATAACTTCTTTTATGGATCCGATACCTTTTAACGCTTCCACCCATTCCGAAAGCTTTGATTCCTTTTCATTAGGTGTAATAAACGCAAGCTCACCGGACAATTCTTTACTCCCAGTACTTACATATTCAACCTGAACGAAAGTTTTTTCAATAAACCTGGCCGCTTCACTGCTATTCCTTACTGCAACCCTTACAAAATAGCGGGTCTTGCTATCACCAATAGCAACCATATTATCATAATCTTTTCTGATCCATCGGTTGCAGCCGCAAGTATCTCCGCTTTTGGCAATATCGATAATATCCGCTACTACTGCACTGGCTGTAGGAAGTTTACCTGCACCTCTGCCATAAAACATAGCATCACCGATCGCATCCCCTTTAACCACGATAGCATTGAAGACATCTTCCACATTGGATAAAGGATGATTCCTGCTGATGATTGCAGGGGATACCCTTGCAAAAATACTGTCTCCCTCTCTCCTGCTGACCGCCACAAGCTTGATTACCGAATCCATGGCTTGGGCATATTGCATATCTGCAAGGCTCAGCTTGGAAATTCCTTCTGTATATATATTTCTATAATCAACAAATTCATTATATGCAATGGATGATAATATAGCAATTTTTCTACATGCATCATGGCCCTCAATATCAGCTGTAGGGTCCGCTTCCGCATACCCGTTTTCCTGTGCGCCTTTCAATGCATCATCAAAGTCACGCCCTTCCCGGCGCATCTGAGAAAGAATATAGTTCGTTGTGCCATTAAGAATACCCGTTATGCCGTTAATAATATTAGCCGCAAGGCATTGACTCAGTGGCTTGATAATCGGAATGCCGCCGCCGACACTTGCCTCAAAAAGATAGTTTACACCGTTTTCAGCTGCCATTTGAAGCAGCTCCGGCCCGTGGGCCGCCACCAGTTCCTTATTGGATGTTACAACATGCTTTTTGGCACTGAACGCTCTTTTCGTATATTCATGGGCAAATCTTGTACCCCCTATGGTTTCTACCACCACGCGGATATCCGGATCGTTGAAAATATCCTCTGCATTCTTCGTAAGCAGTTCTTTATCCGGTCCTTCTGCAATATCTCTGATATCCAGAATTTTCTTAACCCTAATCTGCTCACCGGCTCTGGATGCAATGCTTTGGCTGTTCTTCCTGATTACTTCTGCGACACCCGAGCCTACAACACCGTATCCTATTATCGCTACATCCATAACTTCCTACCTCCCTATGCATAAAAAACCATCAATTTCTATACTCCAAGTTAGTCTCTGGCCAGAATTTCCTGTTTCCGCACTCCCTCGATTTCACCAAGGTTTCCCATCAGCTCCCTGATATCCATTGTCATGCCTGTAGTCTCTATGGATATGGTTACGTCAGCAAGACCGTTTATGGGTATATTCTGGTTTATAGTAATAATGTTGGCTTTTGCTTTTGCAATCGAGTTAATAATACTTGACAATATACCGGAAAAATCCTCCACCACAAAGAAAAGAGTCATCACTCTGCCCCTTGATGTCTCGTAAAACGGGAATACGAAATCCTTGTATTTATAAAAAGCACTCCTGCTGATCCCTACTTCCTTTACCGCGTCGTTGACAGTCCTGATCTTTCCCATGCTCAGTATCTTTTTAACCTCAATAACCTTGGTAAATATTTCTGGAAGCGCTGTTTGATCAACAAGAAAATATGTGGATCCGTTGTCCATATCCGCTCCTTTTGTCCGCCTGTGGCGCACAACTGTGTTTCATTTGTGTAATGTTAACACACATTCCAATAAAAATCAAGGGATTTGTTTGATTCGATTGCGATTTGTTTGATTCGATTGCGATTTAGTTCGATTCAACTTGAATGGTAACATTATTATTGACAAAGGACTTCTCCCAGCTGGAAACATATTCGCCCATCGCCCATTCGGCCATGATTACAGAACTTCCCTCCTCTAATGGGAACTTAAAAAGAGGCAGATCGGAAAGAGTTTTATTTTCAATTGTGTACAACAATACTTCATCCCGTGTTAATATGACCGCCAGATCTTTATTCGGTGAGGTATAGATATCCAATGCCTGTGGCAGCTTGTCCTTCATCTCCGTCCATGGAACCTGCAGTATATCAAAGGCAACCATATTGGACGGCGGAATGAGGTTCAGGTTGAAATCCATATAGGGTAGCTGCTCTCTTGAACTCAGGTTGAGTCTTCCCTTAAAGAACCAGTGCCCGGTTTTTCTGAACAGAGCAAAATTCTTCTTCTGGTCAGCATAATCGGTACTCCGGATATCATTGAATCGAGATTCCTTCATTAATTCGGTTACTGCGCTTTCCATTGCCAGCGACCCGTTTTCACCCGCCAGATCGGATATTTCAATGCCGTCGATATTGGTCAGATTATCCACCGGCAATGTCCGAAGTGTTTTTTTAAAGCTTGCTTCATCTGAGTCATTTTGACGATCATACACCGTTTTTTCAATACAAACATAATCGTTTCCTACATAGACGATCGCTTTCCTGACTCCTGTTTCCACCCTGCGTGATAAGTTTTCCGTTTTCTGTGATATATTTTCAACTGGCCGGAGCATCGGTGTCTCCACACCTTTGGACACCTTAGATGCACGAATAAAATCCTCAATGCCCTCTATCCCCATTTTCTTTTCAACCCGAAGTCTCCAGAACCCATCCATTCTAGGCAAATAAATATCCTTTGTATAATATACAGGCCGAAGTCCGCGATTGATGGCAGATATCCAATATGTGGTGTATGTATAATCCCCCAGTCCGTCTTCTGTTGTAACGGGTATTTTCAAACCAAGAAGCAATCCTGACTGCAGCACCTGTTCAGCCGTTTCCGCATTCACAATATCTGCCTGCTTTGTCATGTCGTTATGAGAAGTGGCGACATCTGCAACCGTATCGGATATTTTGTCTAAGCAATAATATCGATCATCAATATTTACTGCAAGCATATCTGCTGAATCCTTAACGAACTCATATAGGAATTTGTCGTCGGAGTAGGCTGTTATTACAAGAATCTCATTACTTTCAAGATTGAAGCACTGTCTCGTCTCAGGATTTCTATGCAGAAAATACTCATTCGCATCTACTCTCTTGATTTTGTAGCTTACATCTGTATAATAATTATCCGAAAAAAACATGGTATCCCTGGTAAATCCGATTTTTTCGCCCAACAATGGATCTCTGATGTCTTTATTGTTTTTTACATTGCTTTTTACATTGTTTTCTCCATTGAGACATCTTTTCAGTTTCCATGTGCCCTCAATCGGGATCACATTATTGGATGGCCGGTCAATTCTGTCCATGTTTTCAGAAACCAAAGCAGAACAGCCTGTCATTATAGCAAAAAGAGCAATGGACGTAGACAGCATAATCAACATTTTACTGACCCTGCCTACTAAGCTCCCTTTGCTTTTTCTGTTATCTGCTATTCTTGTATTCATTCTAAAGCCATCTCCCCCTCATCAGCAGTTGGGATCCTGATGACTACCTTCGTGCCCTTATTTTCCGTACTATAGATTGCAAAACTACCATTCATCAGTTTTACAATTTCATCACAGATCGATAACCCGATACCGCTTCCATGCTTACTATTTTTACCCTTATAGAACTTTTCCTTCACATTTGACAATTCATCCGCCGGTATACCACAGCCTGTATCGCTTATGGTAAAAACAATCTCCCCTCCGCTGGCAACCGTTTCAAAAAGCACGCTGCCCCCGGCTTCCGTGAACCGGAAGGCATTGTCAAGGACATTGATAATGACCTGCTTGAGCCTGTTTCCATCCACATAGATTTCAGGAAGCTCTCCCTCAGCCTCTACATTGAAAATCAAGCCTTCGCGCATAGCTCTCGGTGCAAGCTGTCTGCCGACTGTACTAACAAATTCTTCAAGCCCTACCTTCTCCTTTTTTATACTGATCTTATTTGAAATAAGCCTTGAAAAATCCAGCAATTCTTCTACCATGGCTGTTAGCCGGTCGCTTTCCTTTTCAATGATTTCCAATCCTGTATCGAACAATTCCCTGTCTTCAAGACCAACCTCCATCAGTGTGATAGCCCAGCCCTTAATGGATGTCAGCGGTGTTCTGAGTTCATGTGATATAGACGAGATAAACTCGTTTTTCATTCTGTCTCTGTTATCAATTTCATCTGCCATATAATTAAGAGTATCGGAGAGCCTCCCAATTTCATCATTAAATGTTTTTCTGCTGCGGACCTTAAAATCACCGGAGGCCATCCTGGCGGCCACTTCCGTGATTTTCTTCAGAGGGTTGACAATTGTATTTGCAAGGATAAAGCACAAAAATACTGAAATAGCCGTAACGACCAGACCGATAATAACAAAGACTCTGGATACGGCATAGACATCCTCATCAACCTCTTTAAGCGTTGTAATGAAACGAAGGACTCCAATGGTCACGCCATCTGCCTGCAGCACACTGGATACTGCCATCACTCCGCTGCTATCATAAGGAACTTTCCCAGCCCATGTCCCTCTTCCGGTTTTCAATGCTTCCTCAACATCGGGAAGCTTTTCATCCTTATGCGGCATATATCCGATAGAATCCATTAAAACTGTGCCATCGGCGTCAATAATTTCAACCTGGGCATTTGTTTGCCTCCAGAAGGAATCGACATTGTTGAGCACATTATCTGATAGGGATGCATCAGAAAAGTATCTATAATACAGTTCACTGGATACCTTCACTTGATTATGCAGACTTGCTTCCAAATTTTTGTAGTAATTCACACGAACAATGTTAATGATCAGAACCTCAAGGATCAGCACTGTAAGAATAATGATCAAAATGAAGCCCAGGACCATTCTTTTTCTAATACTTAACATCATACGCCTCTTTCCCCGATGAATGGATCATTTGTCACACCATCTGTAGCCATATCCCCATACGGTTTCTATGTATTGAGGCTTTGAAGGGTTTTCTTCAATCTTTTCTCTGATTCTTCGTATGTAAACATCCAGTGTTTTCAGATCGCCAAAATAGTTTTTACCCCATACGCCATTAAAGAGCTCATTCCTGCTTAATGCTCTTCCGATATTTGACATAAACATCTTCAATACAGAAAATTCGGTTGGCGTCAGTTCAATTTCGGTATCATTCTTTAAAAACTTCTGGGAATTCAGATCCATCAACAGGTTTTTATAGGTAAGGATGTTACTTTCAGATGACTTGATACTTTCAGTTCTTCGAAGTATTGAGTTTATTCTGGCTGTCAGCTCTCTAGGGTTGAAGGGTTTGACCATATAGTCATCTGCACCGAGCTCCAATCCTGTAATTTTGTCAATGTCCTGCCCTCTTGCTGTCAGCATGATAATAATAATTTCCGGCGTCGTATCCCTTAATTTTGTACATACCTGAAAGCCGTCGATTCCCGGCAGCATAACGTCCAGTACCATAACCGCCGGTTTGCAGGCAACTGCCATTTCCAACGCTTTTTCACCGGTATCCGCTTCGAGTACGGCAAATCCGCTCCGTTCAAGATTAATTGCTATAAATTTTCTGATTGACGCTTCATCTTCGACAACAAGTACCTTGATTTTTTCCTCACTCATTCTATGACCCCATCCATTAGTACTTCATCCGCAAATATCTTCTTCTATTCTACTATATTTCAGGACTTACATCCATCAAATAACTTTTTTTGATTTGCAGGCTGCATTCTGACTAACTTCGTATGCAGTTCTATACAAGATGATTGGAAAATAGCTTTCGTTTCTTTCAGTCAAAAGAAAACCAAACACTTTAACAAAGACCTCCTGTGCCAGTTGAGATGCTTCAAACTCATTGCCGCATGTCTTTAACATTAGACTATATATTCTTTTCTGATAAGGTTCTATCAGCTCTTCAAAAGCAGCTGTACAGCCGTTTATAGCTGAATTCAAAAGTTGTCTCACTTCGTTGCTCATACGCTACTGCCTCCGTAATATATCATATATTTTGTCAGGAAATAATTCTTTAACAACTGGTTAAAATTATCAGTAATACATCCCTCTGGTTTATAAATATTCGTAAAAATTCCCGCTTAATGTGGTATAATGTTAAAAAGATTAAAACTAAGTGAACTCAGTTTTCTCTTATAACGCAGAAGTCAATAGTAAAAAACAGGAGGTTTCATCATGTCAGAAAGTGTTGTACAAATAGCAAATAGAATTCGAGAGCTCAGAGAAATCTCAGATATTACTGCCGATACATTGGCTAAGAAGCTGAATATCCCTATAGAAACATATATTCAGTACGAAAACGCAGAGAAAGGTATTCCAATAAGTACTCTGTATGAGATAGCCGGAATACTTGGTGTCGAACTCACAGAATTACTTACAGGGTTGACACCTCGTCTTCATAGCTACTGTCTCGTTAGAAATGGAGAAGCACCTTATATTGAGAGATATAAAGGATACCAGTTCCAAAGTCTGGCCTTCAGCTTTATGAATAAAAAGGTCGAACCGCTTCTTGTTACCATTGAGCCGGAAGAAAACAAAAAAATGTCGCTGGTGACACATCCGGGACAGGAATTTAACTATGTTCTGGAAGGCCGCATCAAAATTATACTAGGTGGTACTGAAATCGTGATGTCTCAGGGTGATTCCATCTATTTTGACCCCACTATCCCGCACGGACAAACTGCTATGGATGACGCCCCCGGTAAGTTCCTTACCATTATTCTTCATGACAGCTAAATAGAAAAGGCGTCCAGCCGACCTTCAGCGGTCTGCGTCTTATGAAGATACAATTAAAAAAACACCAAGGAGATATAACAATGCTTGAGAAGTTTTTACCCAGAATAGATTTTCATTCATACGAGGATTTTAAGGCCAATTACGAAGTCCATCTTCCCGAAAATTTTAATTTTGCCTATGATGTCATGGATGCATGGGCTGCCGAAGCACCGGATAAGACCGCAATGGTCTGGTGCAATGATGACGGTGATGAAAGAATATTCAGTTTTGAGGAGCTGAAGCAGCTGAGTGATAAAGCCGCCAACCTGTTTGCTTCCCAGGATATCCACAAAGGCGATGTCGTTATGCTGATTCTCAAACGCCGCTGGCATTATTGGGTCTGCACACTTGCTTTGGAGAAGCTTGGAGCGATCTCCATTCCGGCGACAGTCCAGCTTACAAAAAAAGATCTTGTCTATAGAAATAATGCTGCGTCTGTTAAAATGATCGTTTCTGTAACGGATCATGAGATACTGAAATTTATTGAAGAGGCAATGCCGGATTCGCCGACCGTTGTCTGTAAGGCTCTTGTGGGAGGTCATAAGGAAGGCTGGCTGGATTTCGATGCCGAGCTGGAAAAGGCTTCAGATAATTGGTCAAGACCTTCAGGAAGCAATTCGGCAGGTGGTTATGACAATATGCTGATGTATTTTACTTCAGGCACAACCGGTATGCCAAAAATTGTCGTTCATGATTTCTACCACCCGATCGGTCATATTGTTACCGCTCACTACTGGCAGCGTCTGAGTGAAGAAGGCTTGCATCTGACAGTGGCTGAATCAGGCTGGGCCAAATGTGGCTGGGGTAAGCTCTATGGGCAGTGGATATGCGGTGTCGCGCTATTCATATACGACATGGACAAGTTTGTTCCCGATAAGCTGCTAAAGATGCTTGAAAAATATCGGGTTACCTCCTTCTGTGCACCGCCGACTATTTATCGTTTTCTGATTCAGGAGAATCTGGCAAAGTATGATCTATCCAGTATCAAGCATGCCTGTACAGCCGGAGAACCGCTTAATCCCGAGGTATACAACCAGTTCAAGAAAGCTACAGGGCTTGATATTATAGAAGGTTTTGGGCAGACTGAGACCACCGTACTTTGCGCTAATTTTGAGTGGATTACACCAAAGCCCGGTTCAATGGGTAAGCCTTCTCCCCTTTATGATATTGATATCATTGATGAAAATGGCCGTTCCTGCCCTGCCGGCACAGAAGGAAATATTGTCATCAAGAACCTGGATAACGGGCTTCCTCCGGGACTTTTTAAAGGCTATTACAGAGACGAGACAGCTACATCAAAGGTTTGGAGTAATGGAGCCTATAACACAGGTGACGTGGCATGGAAGGATGAAGATGGTTATTATTGGTTTGTTGGCCGCTCGGATGATGTGATCAAATGCTCCGGATACAGAATCGGCCCCTTTGAGGTTGAAAGTGCTCTCATCGAGCATCCATCGGTATTGGAATGCGCTGTTACCGCGGTTCCCGATCCGATAAGAGGACAAGTTGTCAAAGCTACAGTTGTGCTCGCATCAGGCTGGAAAGGCAGCGATACTCTTGTCAAGGAACTGCAGAAGCATGTCAAGAAGGTCACTGCACCCTATAAATACCCAAGAATCATTGAATTTGTCGATGAGTTGCCCAAGACGATCAGCGGAAAGATCAAGAGAAAAGAAATCAGGCA
>JAEZLF010000291.1 GCA_023435925.1 Bacillota bacterium | reverse complement strand
GCCCTGCCTTTTCTTTAAGTGGATCATTGTTAACCGGAAAAACATCACCGATAACCATATTATTAATGACATGGATTTTTTGTACTTTATAGGTTTTTTGAATATACTTCTTCATATCTTCACTAATCGTTACTACAATTTTGCTTTGTTTAAAAGACCATCTCATAACATTTGTTAATAGGATATAAGGCAGGGATTTTCCATCTGAAAAACCGCTGCTGATAAGGATATCAGGATATAAATCCTGTATCACGGAAATAAGCTTAAATCTCTTAAACATTTTTGCTAAAGCAGCTGAAACAATAGCCAACGGTGGGTTCGTACCAACCATAACAGCAGAAGAACCGCCTATGTGGAGTAATGCAAAACTCAGCAAGCTAATTTGGAATGTCAATAGATTCATACTTTTCCCTAAAAAAGAACTCTTCTTGAATGCTGTATTCCAGAGTCTCTTGATCTTAACACCATTGAGTTCTTTAATGCTTGTATGCTCAGCGGACATATCATTATGGTAAAAGGGCAGCCCAGCAATAACCGTCACGTTATATCCAATCGTCACAAAATACTCTGCAATTTCCTGAAAAACCTGAGCCGTGGAAGCAAGCTCAGGATAATAATGTTGATTTATGATGTAAAGTTTTTTATTCAATCAAACAACTCCTGCTGACATTTTAGTCAAGTATTTGCTGCGCTATCGACTTGTGCACACTTCCTCAAATATATCCATATGCACTTGTACCATTTTTTCTAATGTAAAATCTTTTATCCTTTCCAAGCTCTTGTGAGCCATTTTGTTTTGCAATGCTTCATCAGATAATATTTCATTTATCTTTTCTGAAACCATATCAATATTCTCTACAGGTATAACGAACCCATTTTCATTATCTCCTATCAGCTCAACACCTGCAATACATTTATCTGTAGTAATTACAGGCAATCTGCAGGCCATTGCCTCATTGACCACTAAGCCCCAGATATCTTCACGCGTAGGTAATACAAACAAATCAGCCGCTTTATAATACTTAAATAGCTCTTCCTTCCTTTTAAAACTAATGAGCATAATGTTGTCTAGTGATAATCGCTCTATACTCTTTCTATACTCAGACTCTAATTCGCCTCCGCCGATTATTAAAAGTGTATACCGTGAATCCATATCAGCCCATGCCTTAATTAATACATCAAATCCCTTTCTATGAATAAACTGCCCCACTGTGATAACAACTCGTTCGCCACGAATAGAGAGCTCTCTTCGTAATTGTTTCTTCTCATTAATATCACAAATATCACCGGCAATCTCGGATTGTCGCAATGATGTGAAGGGATACCTAAAAACGCGATCATTTTGAGCACCGTAAGAAGTTAAATATTCAGTTGTTATTTTCCCTGAGCTTAACCAGTACTCCGCTGAACCCAGTAAATGTTTTTTGATTCTTTCTTTAATCCCCTTTCCGCTCTTTGCAAAACCACCGTCTACTTCGACAACAAATGGGATTCTTCTGTACTTGAGTATTTGAATTGCCAGGATTCCGGTTGGCGTACTATAATTTGTTACAACGATGATATCATACTCATTTTTATGTAACCATTTAGCTACACTCGGGCAAAAGGCATTGTCAGCTCCAGTGCTTACACCGTTAAGAATGACTCCTTTAAAGCTTTTGAAACCAGCTGCTGCCCAGTTTTTATTACGATCTGATGCCTTCTCCTTCTCAAAAAGAACGGTTAAGTGACACTTTTCTCCGAGAAGATTGAAGAAATCAACACGATACGGTGAGGGATTGTTCGTTAACCATAGAATATTCATATGCTCTCCAACAGAACTTCTTATCCCAGACATACTTTAAGATTCTGCTCCTTAATTTCATACTGAAATAGTCTATTACAGGTCTGACCGCACTCCTTGATAATAATTATCATGCCTACCTCTCATTTTTTGCCGCTAAATGCCTTTTTATATATAATAACATATTATTAATGTACCTCTTCATTTGAAAAAACAAATTTATGGGAATATATTTTAACGGACATGCTAATATGATGAATGTAAACTTATAGATTGGATTGAAAACAGACTTTTTCGAAAATATCTTCTTCGTGAAGTCTTTCGCCGGTAAATCCATATAATTCATATTGCCCGTCGTTTCCTTATCCACTAGATACTTCAGCTCTATATCTGATAAGATTTGATATCCTTTTCGCCATGCTCTGATTGTAAATTCATAGTCTGACCCATAATGCGGCAGAAATATCGGATGAAAGCCTCCAACCCTCAGGAAGTCCTTCATTCTAAAAAAAAGAGCACGCGTTGATGCGCAGTTTGCGGTCTGATATTGTGTAACTAACTCAGAGGTTCCATCAACAAAGTTATAAAAAACCGCTCCGTCCAAATGCTCACCGCTATTCAAATCATATCCATTGGCTGTCAAAAAGGTGTTTGGTTCATTCGAAAGAATCGTGATACCGCTTTGTATAAACTCATCGTCAATATTGATATCATCATTTGCGGTCATAACAAAATCTTCAGGATCAACATCGTTATGCTTCATCCATAGATATGCCTCATGCAAAGCACCACCCCACCATAGATTACCATCACCCCGGATAATTGTCTTATTCAGCTCAGAATCTCGAACCATTTCATATGTGCCATCTGTAGAGC
>JAEZLF010000020.1 GCA_023435925.1 Bacillota bacterium | reverse complement strand
CCAACCTCGTTTCACAGCTGAAGCAGGCAGGTAAATCCGACAAGTATGAAGAGGTACTCAAGGAAGTTCCAAGAGTCAGAGAAGACTTCGGATATCCTCCGCTGGTAACACCTACAAGTCAGATCGTCGGTACACAGGCTGTTATGAATGTGGTAACCGGTGAACGGTACAAAATGGTTCCAAAGGAATCGAGGGCGCTGGTAAAAGGTGAGTACGGCAAAACACCTGCAGCTATTCCGGAGGAGATCAAAAAGAAAATACTTGGCGACGAGGAGCAGATTACATGCAGACCGGCGGATCTGATTGAACCTGAACTGGAAAACATCAGAAAGCAAATCGGTCAGTATATTGAGCAGGATGAGGATGTGTTGTCCTACGCACTGTTCCCGCAGGTTTCGGAGAATTTCTTCAAGCTGCGTCAGGCGGAAAGATATAAGATCGACAGCACCATGGTAGATTACGAAACAAAGGTTCATCCGGTTTAGAGGTAAGAGGACGCTTCTAAAAGAGGCTGTTCTTGCACATTACAGAAAAATGATTAGGGACGTTTTGAAGGCACATTGTCTGGAAACGTCCCTTTTTTATCATTGTCGATGTCGTTGCATTATCTTTGTCATTATCATATCTTTATCCATTGTAATAATAAGAGCTTCACTATATTCCAGCGTCCAAATGTAAGCGTAGAGGGTGATCGACCTGGCATTCAGTATGCTTCACGGACAGATTCTAATTGGTATTACTTGTTCCAATGAGGGCACTGGTGAACCAGCATCCATGCTTATGCACCAGTGCCAGCGGCATCCGTGCCGCCGGTTGTGGTTCCTGTAACCTCATTGGAACTGCGTAACACCAAAAGAATCTGTAGCCGTTTGCATCATGAATACTTGGCCGATCACCCTCCACGCTTTCTCAAGTCCAGAGATTAAAGTTCATCCTTCCCAGATTGTACATGTCTACTCTGGCAATATGGCCTCTGCTGACTTCAAATTCACGCTTTTGCAGGTACAATGTATGATATTCAATGAATCGTCAAATGATAGTAAAAATGAATTGGAGGAAACATGCTGCAGATAGATGATGCCGGCAGCGGAAGCTTTGTAGGTGGTACCTGCATAGGTATTTACAGGCCGGAGACCAACGAATACTACTTTGATATTATACCGGTTGAATTATACAACAAGGAAAATTTTAAGAAAAAGCTCTATCTTGACGAAGTAGTGAAAATTGCAGTGACTGCTTTTAAGAATTTCTCTCCTGCAAAAAGTGAAACCATCGAGATTTGCAGAGGTTATATGTTTGAACACCTAAAAAGCTGGCTTGATGACAATTGCTATACATGGTACTGCACTCAGATAACGGGTAGGATTCAGGAGGTCGTTGAGAAGAATTTCGAACTGTATACGGAAAGACTTGGTCTCCCGTGGCAATACATAAAATATACCAAGTACCCGTTTCATTTTCACAAATTGCTCCGATGGGTCTATGCGGATTATGATAACCGGATCCATTTGTGCAAGGTTGGCTGGCAAAGCTGGCAGCGGCTCGAAGGCATCATTCCTGAAGTTACATATGCCAGTATGTGTTCCCCTTCCTTCCATTGTCTCAAATGCGGAAGACATATTGACTCACACAGCAGAATAAAAATCCTGAGATATACCAGCAACAGAGAAAATTATGTCTATCTGCATGCCGATTGCTAATCCAGTCCAATCACCTCGCTCAGGGAGTCCATCCATTTTGTCTAAGGTAGGCTGATAAAATTGATAAACCTTTCTGAGAAAAAACATACAGTGATGATGCTATTTCTTTTCTTAAAAAAATCTCTGGACTTAAGAAAGCGGGGAGGGTGGTCGGCCAAGCATTCATGCTGCAAACGGCTACAGATTCTTTTGGTGTTACGCAGTTCCAATGAGGCTATAGGAACCAAAACCGGCGGCACGGATGCAGCCGGCACTGGTGGATAAGCATGGAGGCTGGATCACCAGTGCCCTCATTGGAACAAGTAATGCCAATTAGAATCTGTCCGTGAAGCATCTTGAATGCCAGGTCGACCACCCTCCACGCTTTCATTTGGACGCTGGAATATTAAAAATGCAGGCACTTGATTTTTATCCTGCAAAAAGATAAGATGGTATGGGATGCCCTTATTTTCCGTCTCAACCCGGGACATAATAACGAGGCTAGGATGCATAGGCGAGCAGCAAATGAAGTTTGCGACCAGCCCCGCCTCGTTGAAACACTGCTGAGGTAAGAAAATTTTTCTTCAAACGAAAAATTTTCTTTGAACCGAAGTGTTATAATTTGGAGGTACATATAGTGGAAAATAAAAGTCATGATATGATAAAACGAATACGTGAAAAAATGCCTGAAATGAGTAAGGGGCAGAAGCTCATTGCCAATTATATCATGGATCATTATGATAAAGCTGCTTTTATGACAGCAGCTAGGCTGGGAGCGGTGGTTGGCGTAAGCGAATCCACTGTGGTTAGGTTTGCAATAGAATTAGGATATGATGGGTATCCCAAGCTTCAGAAGGTCCTGCAGGAGCTGATCAAAAGCAAGCTTACAGCCGTGCAGAGAATTGAGGTATCTTCCAACAGGATCAATGAAGACAACATCTTAAAAAGTGTATTGCAATCTGACATGGAGAAAATCAAAATCACGATGGATGAAATTGACCAAACCAGCTTTAATGAGGCGGTTGAATGCATTTTAAATGCCAGAAAAATATATATTCTGGGTGTAAGAAGCTCCGCACCTCTTGCAAGTTTTCTTGGATTCTATTTCAATTTGATATTTGACAACGTCAGGCTTGTTCATACCACCAGTGTCAGCGAAATGTTCGAGCAGATACTCCGCGCCTCCGAAGGTGATGTGGTCATCGGAATCAGTTATCCGAGATATTCCAAAAGAACAACAAAGGCAATGCAGTTTGTAAAAAGCCAGGGTGCAAAGGTAATTGCCATTACGGACAGCATGGAATCACCATTGGCAGCTCCGGCGGACCATTGCCTGATCGCGCGAAGTGATATGGCTTCTTTTGTTGATTCCCTTGTTGCACCATTAAGTGTTATTAATGCGTTGATTGTTGCAATAGGCATGAGAAAGAAGGAAAGCGTCTACAATACTTTCGAACGGTTGGAGATGATCTGGGACGAATATCAGGTTTACGAGAAATATGATAATGTTGAACCCCATAGGAAGGTGGACTATTGAGAGACAGAACAATCGTGATAGGAGCCGGAGCAGCCGGGATGATGGCTGCCGGCAAGGCGGCAGAGCGCGGAAGAAAGGTTCTGCTGCTGGAAAAGAATGACCGTGTGGGTAAAAAGCTGCTGATATCCGGGAAGGGCAGATGTAATATAACCAATAGCACAGATATTGAAGGGCTGATTCAAAATACTCCCGGCAATGGGAATTTTCTATATTCTACCTTTTATACCTTTTCCAATATGGATTTACTGGATCTGCTTCATTGTGAAGGCCTTGAAACAAAGGTGGAGAGAGGTGGCAGGGTATTTCCTGTTTCCGATAACGCCAATGATGTTGTGCAGGTACTGCGTCGATTCGCACAAAGCAGAGGTGCCGAAATTCAACTGAAATCAGCGGCAGAACGTATTGAAGTAAAAGACGGTGTGGTTACAGGAGTCCGATTACAGGACGGCAGCGTGGAAGAATGTACGTCGGTTGTGCTTGCCACAGGCGGCGCTTCTTACCCCGGTACCGGTTCTACAGGGGATGGATATACCATGGCTCAAAGATTGGGACACCGGATCATTCCATTGAAACCGTCGCTGATACCGCTGCTGACAGCAGAGAAGTGGGTCGGTGAGCTTCAGGGCTTATCACTCAGAAATGTTTCCATCACCATCCAGGACAAAAAGGGTAAGAAAATATACCACGATTTCGGAGAAATGCTTTTTACTCATTTTGGTGTATCCGGACCGCTTATTTTGAGCTGTAGCAGGCATATTCTACCATATGAATACAAGAATGTGAAGCTGCTGATTGATCTTAAGCCGGCTTTGGATGAAGAGACTCTGGACAACAGGCTGCAAAGAGATTTTGAGAAATTCTCCAGAAAGCTATTTAAAAACAGCTTGGATGAGTTGCTTCCCCAGAAAATGATACCGGTGATTATCAGGTTGTCAGAGATTCCGGAGGATAAACCGGTAAACCAAATCACAAAGGTTGAAAGAAGATCCCTTGTCAAGCTCCTGAAAGCCTTTACAATGGAAATATCAGGTTCAAGGCCTGTCAGAGAAGCTATTGTAACTGCTGGAGGCGTATCTACGGATGAAATTAATCCTTCTACGATGGAATCAAAACTGGTGAGAGGACTGTACTTTGCCGGGGAAGTGATAGATGTCGATGCGTATACCGGAGGATTTAATCTGACGATAGCATTTTCTACAGGATATACGGCCGGATTGCACTGTTGATGGTATTTTTCGCCTTTCCGAAGTGCATAATAGGAATATTATCATAATCTGGAGAAGGCAAAGAATGAAGACTGCATTATTGGGGCAGATGATCGGAAACAAAGCTGAACAGACCGAGAAGCAAACAATATCTGAGAAAATCGAACGGCTTTTATTAAGAACTGTTCTGACTGTCTTTATGCTGTTGGTTGCAGTTCAGATCGCGCTTCTGAACCCGTCTGTTAGAAATGCAACGGCAAATGACCCCATTGAAGGTGAATTGCTTGGGACGGAAGTCTTTCTTTTTGTCCCCTGTAAAATGGAATTGAAATTAATGAATATTGATAATTGCCCAGACCTGAAGGTACTTGTAAACGGAACGGAAAGGGATGCTTTTGAGGATAATTCCGTTCTTCTGGATTTGAAAGACGGCGATGTAGTTGAACTGGATGCCAGTACAGTGCTTGTTGTGGCAAGAGTTCAGGTCAGTGCAGTCAGCGAAAACATCGCAGGTATTCTGGGCAAAACGATATCGGTGACTGATGGAATATCGCTTGTCGCAAAGATACATCCTTCCGGATCAATATCCTTCTAGGCCTCATATTTTTTCAAATTTATGCAATTTTCAAAACGACTTCACATATTTTTAAGCGATTTCAAAAACAATTCATATTGTACAATTTGTGTTAATCCTATATAATAGTAAAGAAGTTTCAGAGAGGACTGTTTATATGGCGGAGACTGGCAAAGAGTACGGCAGCAGGGATATAGCTGCTGCAGCAGTAAGAATATCACTTTCCTCAGACAGACAGGAAGAGAAGCAGTTGCAGGCAGAGTTTGCTAAAAACGGCATTCATACCGTTGCAGTTGATTATGGAGGAGAGTTCATCAATTCTGTAATGAAAATTGTCGAGAGAGCAGTTGTCTCTTCAAAGCGTGAAGGTGTCATTCGTGAGAGCCATGCGGAGGAGGGAGCTGTAGCCGGTGCAGCCAGAGAGGCACTGACACAGATTATGCCAAAGGCTTTGGGACTTAATGTAGGCGGCAAAATCGGAATTGCCAGGTATAAGGACCATATCAGCGTATCCATATTCTTCGGAATCGGCCTTTTACATCTGAATGAGGTTGCAATCGGCTTGGGACACAGGGTGGTATAATGGTGAGAGCGATTCGAGGTGCAATAACGGTTGAAGCAAATGAAGAACAGGAAATACTGGATAACACCTGTGAGCTTCTCAAAGAAATGACCGTGCAAAACGGTATCGATAAAGAAGATATCATTAGCATTATTTTTTCATTAACATCCGACCTCAACGCAGCATTCCCGGCTGTTGCAGCCAGAATGATGGGCTGGACGGATATTGCGATGATGTGCACCCATGAGGTTGATGTGCCGGGCAGTTTGAGAAAATGCATCCGGGTGATGATGCATTTTAATACGGATAAAACAAATAAAGAGCTTCAATATATTTATTTGAAAGAAGCAAGAAGGTTAAGACCTGATCTTGTCAAACAGGAATAGGGACTGGAGGATGTCATTTGTCCATGATCAATATAGCAATTGACGGGCCTGCAGGAGCAGGAAAAAGTACCGTTGCAAAAACGATATCCAAAAACCTGGGAATCATTTATCTGGACACAGGCGCCATGTACCGTGCCGTTGCACTGAAGGCCATAAGATCCGGCCTGGATACAAAAGACGCAGATGCCCTTGCAGGTCTGGTAAAGGATATCGATATCCGGATCGAATACAATAACGGAGAGCAGAGAATTTTTCTGGATGGTGTTGATGTATCCGGTGAAATACGGACTCCCGAGGTGTCCATTGGAGCATCCAATGTTGCGGTGATACCGGCAGTCAGGATAAAACTGGTGGAGCTTCAGAGGGAAATTGCC
This sequence comes from Bacillota bacterium, assembly GCA_023435925.1. Classification (GTDB taxonomy): domain Bacteria; phylum Bacillota; class Clostridia; order Acetivibrionales; family DTU013; genus JAEZLF01. Next base: position 15,064 of record JAEZLF010000020.1, on the reverse strand, counting down.
GAGAATAACAACGTTGTCATGGATGGAAGAGATATTGGGACATATGTTCTTCCTGAGGCGAGATATAAGTTTTTTGTTACAGCCTCTCTTGAGGAAAGGGCAAAACGAAGATATGAAGAATTACTTGCAAAGGGAATGATTGGAACGGTATATGATGATGTCATGCAGGATATTGCTTTCCGTGATCAAAATGACAGCTCCAGAGCATTTGCACCCCTATCTAAGGCAAGTGACGCAGTAGAAATAGATACAACCTGCATGAATCCGGAACAGGTTGCAGACAGAATTCTTTCATTTATTAAAAAGGAATAGGGCAAAGCACAGACCCGGTAATAATAAAACAAATGAATGGTGCTGAAAAATGAAAAGGCTTGCTTATATTATAACGATAATAGTGTTTAAACTTTTTTTCAAAGTAGAGATTATTGATCACAAAAAGGTTCCAATGGAGGGACCGGTCATTTTTTGCGCCAATCATAATAGCATGCTGGATATGTTTTTCTTAGGCTATAAGCTAAAACGTTGGATTCATTGGATGGCAAAAGAGGAGCTATTCAGGAACCCCATCGCGGCATATGTGCTCAATAAATTAGGTGTTTTTCCTGTAAAAAGAGGATCGGGAGATGTCGGATCAATAAAAAACGCTTTTAAGCTTCTGGAAGAAGGGAAAGTGGTGGGAATATTCCCACAGGGAACCAGAATTAATCCGGAGAATATTGAAAAGGTCAGAGTGAAGCCTGGCGCTGCTTTAATTGCCCTGCGTACCGGTGTTCCTATCGTACCTGCATTTGTGCAGGGAAGCTACAAAATTTTCGGCAAAATGAAGGTAGTCTATGGTGATCCGTTTATCATTGAAAATAAACAGGATGATAAATACTCTAAGGAAGAGCTAACAGAATTAAGCAGAGATATCATCAAGAGGATTTACGCGCTTTCGGAGGTACCATCTTGAAAATACTGCTTGCAAGGTCAGCCGGTTTTTGTTTTGGTGTTCACAACGCCATTAAAATAGTATATAATCTAGTGAAGGATCGTCAAGATCGTATCTATACGCTTGGCCCGATCATACATAATGAGCAGGTAGTAAATGACCTTAAGAAGGATGGCGTTGAGGTTCTGGATGACATCAGCATGTCGCCTGACAATGCGACAATCGTCATAAGAACCCATGGAGTAACACCTGATATCTATGATGAGCTTGAAAGCCGCCATATAGAGATCATTGAGGCCACATGTCCTTATGTAAAAAAGATACACCATTTGGTGGAAAAGAAACGCAGTGAGGGTTGTACCATTGTAATAGCAGGTGACAAGAATCATCCGGAGGTCATCGGCATTAACGGTTGGTGCGGTAATACGGCCTATATCGCAAACTCCGCGGAGGAGGCAGACAGTTTTCCCTTCATCGAAGGCAAATGCTGTCTGGTGGCACAGACAACCATTACAAAAGAGAAATTCGAAAGTATTTATAAAAAATTAAAAGAAAAATGCAAAAACATCGAAAAATTTGATACAATATGTAATGCCACCAGCAACAGGCAGGAGGAAACGGAAGAAATCGCTCGGAAATCTGATGCGATGCTGGTTATAGGAAGTAAAAACAGTTCAAACACTCAAAAGCTGTTTGAAATCAGCAAAAAGTATTGCACGGATACTTATTTTATTGAGACGTACGGTGATTTGCCGCCGATAAATATAAAAAAAACTAAAACGCTGGGTATTACAGCCGGAGCATCTACACCGGAACGCATAATCAAGGAGGTTATTGAGAAAATGGATGAATTAAATAAACAGGAGAATGAGCTAAGCTTCGAGGAAGCGTTTGAGAGTTCTATGGTGACTCTTAAAAGCGGAGAAACTGCCAAGGGCCGGATTATCGGGTACAACAACGCAGAAATTTTTGTGGATCTCGGATACAAATCCGACGGAATTATTCCGGTTGGAGAATATTCCGATGATCCGGATTTCAAGCCGGAAACCAGTGTTAAAATCGGCGATGAAATTGAAGTATTCATTGTCAGAGTGAATGACGGTGAAGGCAATGTCATGTTGTCCAAGAAAAAGGTTGATTCTATGAAGAGCATCGATTCTGTAGAAGAAGCCTATGAAAACAAGACTACCGTTACCGGCAAGGTGGTTGAAATCACAAACGGCGGTATCATTGCAAGTGTGAAAGGCGTAAGGGTGTTCATTCCTGCTTCGCAGATCGCAGACCGTTATGTAAGTGATCTTAATGAATATTTAAGACAGACAGTGACATTGAGAATTATTGAATTTAATAAGCAGAGAAGAAAAATTGTCGGCTCACAGAGAATTGTTCTTGCTGAGCAGAGAGAACTGGCTGAAACAGAGTTCTGGACAAATGTAGAAGTCGGTAAGAAGTATGACGGTGTTGTAAAGAGCCTGATGGATTTCGGCGCTTTCGTTGATATCGGTGGGGTAGATGGTCTTGTTCATGTATCTGAGCTTTCCTGGACAAAGGTGAAACATCCTTCTGACGTTCTGAAGGTCGGTGATAAGGTTCAGGTTACCGTATTGGAGTTTGACAAGGATAAAAAGAGGATTTCTCTCGGATTAAAGAAGGATGAAGACAATCCCTGGCTGAAAGCTTCAGAGAAATACAAGGTTGGAGAAATTGTGAAGGGTACCGTTGTCAGGCTTGTTCCATTCGGCGCGTTTGTTGAGCTGGAGCAGGGATTGGATGGCCTTGTGCATATATCCCAAATATCCAATGTCAGGATCGCAAAACCGGGAGATGTTCTGAAGGTTGGACAAGAAGTTGAAGTAAAGGTGGTTGAGGTCAATACTGAAACCAAGAAAATCAGCCTTAGCATAAAGGATGTCAATCCTATTGATCCTGCACCGGCAGTTCAGGATGAACCTGCAGCCGTCAGCGAAAGTACGGAGATGGCAGCAGAGCCCGAGATCCCCAGTGAGCATAAGGAAGAACTCACAAATACACTAGCGGATGCTTTGAACGGAATCAATGAAGTAAAGTAACAAAATATGATACAATATCATACGATTGGAAAATGCAAGGCTGAAAATTGTCTTGCTTTTTTCAATCATAAGAGATATAGAAATACTGCAGCTCCTGCTGCCCATGAAATATTGCCGGGGGGAGGGTCCGTCATGGATTATGAAGGCTTTAAAACCGAGATATATAAACTGACAGATATTAACCTGAGCTTCTACAAAGAAAAACAAATGAAGAGAAGGATCGACTCATTGATCCGAAAAAATGGATATGAGCAGTATGATGAGTATGTAAAGGTACTGAAAACCAATCAAGAGTTGTATAATGAATTTATCAACTATCTTACGATCAATGTATCGGAGTTTTATAGAAATCCTGAGCAATGGGAAGTATTGAAGAAAGAAATATACCCGTTCCTGCTGAAAAAGTCCGGTAAACTTAAAATTTGGAGTGCCGCATGCTCTACTGGAGATGAACCTTATACACTGGTAATGACGTTGAATGAATATGTTCCATTAAAGGATATTAAAATCATTGCGACGGATATTGACAAGGAAGCAATCAGAAAGGCCAAAGCAGGTGTTTATACAGAAAAAAGCCTTGAGAAACTGCCCAAAGCATATCTGGATAAGCACTTCACGAAAGAAGGTAACATATTTACGGTTAAAAATGAGGTCCGCAATCAGGTGGAGTTCTCACGGCATAACCTGCTAAAAGAGGCATATCCGTCCGGTTGCGACTTAATTGTTTGCAGAAATGTTCTGATTTACTTTACAGAGGAAGCAAAGGTCAATATCTATACACAGTTTAATAAGGCATTGAAGAATCAGGGAGTATTGTTTGTTGGAAGCACAGAACAAATCATTATGTCCGCCCGTTATAATCTGAGCCCGTTAAAAACCTTCTTTTACCTGAAGGATGGCGATATATAATATGAAACAATCTATGAGAAGAGTGATATTTCTTGTAGATATGAATGCTTTTTTCATCAGCTGTGAAATGTCACGGAACCCTGAATTGAAAGGACGGCCTGCTGCTGTTGCAGGTGATCCAAAGAACCGGAACGGTATCATACTAGCAGCCAACTATGATGCAAGAGGTTTTGGCGTTAAGACCACTATGCTTATTCATGAAGCACGTAAGCTCTGTCCTCAAATTGTGCTGGTTCCTCCAGAACACAGCCTTTATGAAAGCAAGTCCCATGAAGTGATGAAAATTCTGTCCCGGTATACACCCGTTCTGCAGCAAAATAGTATTGATGAAGCGTGGCTTGATCTGACAGGCTGTGAAGGCCTGTTTGGTGAGCCTTTAAAAATTGCCGCCCGTATTATGGAAGACATACGAAGCGAGCTGGATCTCTGGTGTTCTGTAGGAATATCAGATAATAAATTTCTGGCTAAGATGGCCTCGGAAATGAAAAAGCCTCTCGGGATTACTGAGCTGTGGGAGAAGGATGTCAAGACAAAGCTATGGCCGCTAAAGGTCCGGGAAATGTATGGGATCGGCAAGCAGACCGAAAAACGGCTCAATGAGCTTGGTATTTTTACTATAGGAGATATTGCGGGCTGTAATAAGAAATTGCTCCGCACCAATTTCGGAAAGTATGGCGATGAGCTTATTTTACTTGCGAATGGCATTGACCCATCACCTGTTACCCCCAATCCAAAGCACGAGTCCAAATCCATCAGCAGGTCTACTACACTGTCAACGAGCATCGTTGATATGGATGCTGCTTGTACTGTGCTTCTGCGCTTAGCGGAGGAGGTTGGGGAAGAGGCTAGAAGAAGTGACTATAAAGGGAAGACCGTGTCTATCGTCATTCGATATGACGATTTTAAAACCATTACAAGACAGAAAACCATTCCACTGTCGTATTTGACAAAGGATATCTATAAAACCGGCTGTATGCTGATGGAAGAGCACTGGGATCAACGAAAGCCAATCCGGCTTCTTGGGATTGGACTAGCTAATATTGATGAAGATATGCCCGAGCAGCTCTCTATCTTTGATGTCAATGAGGAGCTTCCCGATGCGAGCAAACGGGAGGAAAAGCTGGAAAAAGCCATGGATGAAATACGGTCCAGGTTTGGCAGTGAAAAACTGAAAAGAGCCAAAACTATGGGAGATTTACGGAAAAAGGAGTAAGCTTCTCCTGTAATCGCAAAAATACACCCAACACAACAGTGGTAATTTTACCGTTACTCATCATAGATCTCCTTTAATCCTGCAATGGTATCGTCAGATGGGACAGGTTCCTCGTCCCATTGTCCCACCTCTGTCTCATGAAACATTGATAAATAAATAACAAAATGTTATACTTTAGTTAATGCTGGTACAGCCATAGGTGCGCGTTTGTGAGGCTGCATATGAGATGTTTTGAGAAGAGCGAAAATGCAACAAAACGAAGGGGGCGTTATCATGGAGAATATAACAAAAATGTGGTTCCCGGAAGGGTACGAATGCAAGCACAACAAAAAGGTAATGGAACTTGCCAATATGCTTGGTCGTAAAAAAGAAGGCAAGGGATACAAATGGGATGACCCCGAATATGTAATTCTCGAAGCCGGTGTTGATGATGAAATGGCTGAAATGGGTATTGCCATGGGCTACTTCACCAGACGCACCGCGTCTGAAATGGCGAAAATAACCGGGAAGAGCGAGGAATACTGCCATGAGCAGATGATGAAGCTGGCGACCTACGGTACCAGCTTTGTAAATAAAATCGACGGTGTGGATACTTTCTGGCATGCAGAAAGCTGGATTCCCGGCATCATGGAAATGATCGTCAACAATCTTGATAACGTAAAGAAATACCCTGTTGTAGCCTATGCCATGGAGGCGTACGGACGTGTCCGCGGACCCTTAAGCGCAGGTATGTTCCCTCCGGGAATCGGCCTGATGCGTGTAATTCCAATTGAATCCGCTATAGACGGAAGCAGCCGTCGTGCCAGCTATGAAGAGATTTCCAAATATCTTAATGAAAACACAATTTTCTCTTGTTCACCATGTTCCTGCCGAACGGATCGTGAGGTCATGGGCGAGGGCTGCGGCCATCTGAAGGAAGATATGTGCATTCAGATGGGCCATGCAGCAGAATATTATATTCGTACCGGCCGTGGACGAGAAATTACCCGTGAAGAAGCTTTTGAAATTATCGAGCGTGCCGAGGAAAACGGCCTGATGCATCAGATTCCCAACATTGATGGCTCGGGAAAAACTCATGCAATTTGCAATTGCTGCGGCTGCGGTTGCCTGTCCCTTCGCACAGGCACTATGTATAAGAACAACGATATGTTACGTTCCAATTATATTTCACAGGTGGATGTTGAGAAATGTGTTGCTTGCGGCCAGTGCGTAGAGAATTGCCCTGTAAATGCACTGCGGCTGGGACAGAAACTTTGCTCCAAAAGGCCTGTTACGGACAATATTACAACCACTTACACCCCACGCAACAATGAATGGACACAGAAGGACTGGAATCCTGAGTACCGTATTAACCGCCAGGAAGTTGTCGACACGGGAACATCACCATGCAAGACCAACTGTCCTGCCCATATCTCGGTGCAGGGCTACATCAAGCTGGCAGCTCAGGGAAAATACAAAGAAGCGCTGGAGCTCATCAAGCAGGAAAATCCATTCCCTGCAGTTTGCGGTCGTGTATGCAACCGTCGTTGTGAAGACGCATGTACACGCGGTGACATCGATGATCCGATCGCTATCGATGAAATCAAGAAATTCATTGCTGAGCAGGATCTGAATAAGAAAACCCGATTTATACCTAAGATCCGTCATGATTACAGCGACAAGAAAATTGCTGTTGTCGGAGCCGGTCCGGCTGGTCTCAGCTGCGCATTCTATCTGGCACAGGACGGTTATGATATTACAGTATTTGAAAAACAGGAACGTTTGGGCGGGATGTTGACACTTGGTATCCCATCCTTTGTTCTGGAAAACGGAGTTGTGGATGCTGAGATTGACGTACTGCGGGAGCTTGGTGTGAAGTTTATGACCGGTGTTGAAGTAGGGAAGGATGTGACGCTGGACGAGCTTCGCAACCAGGGTTACAAAGCATTCTATTTAGCTATTGGTGCTCAGCATGGACGCAGTCTCGGGATCGAAGGTGAGGATGCTGAAGGGGTTGTATCAGGTGTTGAATTCTTGCGCAGGGTGAATCTCTCAGAAGACAAGCTTCTTTCAGGAAAAGTCGTCGTAATCGGCGGAGGCAACGTGGCCATCGACGTGGCACGTTCAGCAGTGCGCAGCGGCGGCGCTGAAATCAGCATGTACTGCCTTGAGAATAGAGACGAAATGCCTGCACTTCCGGAAGAGATCGAGCTGGCCGAAGGTGAGAATATCACTATAAACAATGGCTTCGGACCAAAGCGCATACTGGTTGAAAACGGAAAGGTGAAGGGCGTAGAGTTTATGCGTTGTACATCTGTGTTTGACGAAAATCACCGTTTCGCACCGAAATATTGTGAGACGGAGACCATCACTGTGGATGCAGACTGGGTTTTGCTTTCTATTGGTCAAAGTATCGATTGGGGCGGACTCCTTTCAAATGAAAAGACTGTCCTTAACAAAAATAACACCATGCAGGTGGACGATTGGACCTATCAGACAGCACAGCCCGATATATTCGCCGGCGGAGACGCTGTGACCGGTCCGATGTTTGCCATCGACGCTATTGCAGCAGGCAAACAGGCAGCCATTTCGATTCACCGTTTCGTACAGCCCGGTCAGGATTTGCGTTTTGGACGCAGCCGCCGAAACTATATCGAATTGGACAAATCCGCTGCTGTCATAAATAGCTATGACAACACTCCACGCCAGCGTGTCAGCGAGGTTAGAGGAGCAGAAGCTATGAACAGCTTCCGCGATATGCGTGGAACCTTTACCGAAGATCAGATGAAAAAGGAAAGCGAACGCTGTCTTGGGTGCGGTGCTACGGTAGTGGATGAATACATGTGTGTTGGCTGCGGTATGTGCGTGACCAAGTGTAAGTTTGATGCGATTCATCTTGAGCGCCGATACGACGGCGAGGGCGTAGAATTCCTCGGTATAAAGAAAGTCATTGTACCCCACGTGTTAAAGCGCAAGGTGAAAATAACTGCAAAGAAGCTGCTTGGAAACGGCAAGAGGTAAGCTATGCATGAGTTGGGAATCATGTTCCATGTGGTGCAGCAGGTAACACAAATCGTTGAAGATAATCAACTGACTAAAGTAGACACTCTTGTGCTCCAGGTCGGAGAGTACTCCTCTGTAATACCTAAGTATCTGGAGGCCTGTTATCCCGCAGCGGTGGACGGCACAAAGCTGGAAGAAACGAAGCTGAAAATTGAAATATTGCCTGCTAACGGGCTATGTTGCCAATGCGGTACAGTGTTCAACCTGAAAAGAAATAATGAGACCTGCCCCGATTGTGGGGCAGGAGAATTTGAAGTCCTGGGAGGACGAGAATTCTTTATCAAGGAAATTATTGCACGATAAAAAGGTCCCCCTGTCCCTTGCTTGGCTATATTTTGGGCTACAATGGCAAAATGAAAGGGTCTCACGATTATCGTGAAACCCTTGGTGCGGGAAACAGGACTTAACCGTCTGCTTCGCTTTTATGCAAAAGCTCGCATACTACCGCCTCGACTTAAGTCTCGGCACACTCGCCTAAAAATGTGCATTTAGCACATTTTATTTACGGCTCGTGCCTTCTCAGGTTCAAGTCCTGTCATGGATATAAAAAACCCGAACCTCGAGTTGTATCCGAAGTTCGGGTTTTTATCTGGTGCGGGAAACAGGACTTGAACCTGCACACCCTTGCGAGCTCTAGTACCTGAAACTAGCGCGTCTGCCAATTCCGCCATTCCCGCATCTCAAAACGCAATACCTATTCTACTAGAAATGTTGTATAATTGCAAGAGGAAAATTATAAAATTAAAAAAGAAACATTTCGTCTAATTTTGTGAATATGGAGGTTGATAAATTGAACGAGAAGCTGGAGCAGTTTAAAAGAGATATAGCAACTAAGAAAGTGGCGGTACTTGGGATAGGTATCAGCAACACACCTTTGATCAAATACCTTGGCAGCCTTGGCGTGAAGGTTACAGCCTTTGACAGGGCGGAGGAGGCTGCATTAAAACCGGCAATGGATGAGTTGGCAGGACTGGATGTGGAATATCGTCTTGGGCCGGATTATCTTGAAGGGCTTAAGGGTTTTGATGTGATTTTCAAAACACCCAAAGTGCGATTCGATATCCCTGAGCTGCTGCGGGAAGCTGAAGCCGGTACAGAAATTACATCAGAAATGGAAGTGTTCTGTAAGCTGTGTCCCGCAAGAATATTTGCCGTTACGGGCAGTGACGGAAAAACAACAACGACAACACTGATCTATAAAATATTGAACCAACACGGCTACAAATGCTGGCTGGGAGGAAATATCGGAACACCTCTTCTGGACAGAATTGATGATATTGATGCATCCGACATGGTCGTACTCGAACTCAGCAGCTTCCAGCTTCACACGATGCGTAACCGGATCAACACAGCAGTTATTACCAATGTTTCACCAAACCATCTGGATGTACATAAATCCATGCAGGAGTATTCAGATGCTAAGAAGAACATCTTTCTTTATCAAACCGATAAAGACACTTTAATACTTAATTACGACAATCCGATAACGCGGGAGTTTGCCGGTGAAGCACCCGGAAAGGTTATTTTTTTCAGCCGGCAATCCGATTTGCGAGATGATGGGTTGATAGTATCCCGCAGCAAACTAATATGCAGGACAGGGGGAAAGGATATTGAAATTGTAGATTCATCTGACATACTGCTTCCTGGCGTTCATAATATAGAAAACTATCTTGCCGCTGCTGCTGCAACCATGGAACTGGTGTCTCCTGAGGATATAAGGAATGTAGCAGTAAGCTTTCGTGGAGTAGAGCATAGGAATGAACATGTCCGTGACATCAACGGCGTAAGCTTCTTTAATGACTCCATCGGTTCAAGCCCAACAAGAACCATTGCCACGGTAAATTCATTTAATGGTAAAGTCATTTTGATTACAGGAGGCTATGATAAACATATTCCATATGACATTATGGGAGAAATGATTGTGAATAAGGTGAAATGCCTGGTACTGATAGGACAGACGGCAGGACAGATCGAAAAGGCTCTGAAGGACGAAATTGCCCATTCAGGCAAAGGTACCGACATTCCGGTAATCCGGTGTACTTCTATGGAGGAAGCTGTTCAAAAGGCATATGGAAGGGCCACAGAAAAGGATGTAATTGTTCTTTCTCCTGCAAGCGCTAGTTTTGATATGTTCAAAAACTTTGAAGAGCGGGGAAATGTTTTTAAGAATATTGTAAACAGTCTGTGAGTTCGGGAGATAAAAAAAGGAACTTCAACAGTTCCTTTTTTTTTATTGATTACAGGTTATGCTAAAACCTTGATCTTTGTTTTATAAAAATGAATCAGAAAGAAAATACTAACTGAAACAGAGACAAGTTCTGCCATAGGGAAAGCCCACCATATGGTATGAAGTCCTCCAACTCGTGAAAGTAAATATGCCAGCGGTAACAGCGCAAATACTTGTCTTGAGGTTGAGACGATCATACTGGGCAGTCCACTGCCCAATGACTGAAACATGGAACCACATACAATACAGAATGCGGCTAAGGGGAAACAAATGCTAATGGTTCTCAGCGCCGGAACACCAATATCGATCATATCCTTGGAGGCATTGAACAAGGAGAGCAGCTGTACAGGCATAATTTGAAAAACAATGAGACCAAATGTCATTATGGAAACCGCATAGATCATAGCTAGTTTAAAGGCTTTGATGATTCTGTGTTTGTTACGCGCTCCGTAATTATATGAAATAATTGGGATAATTCCGTTGTTCAAGCCGAATATCGGCATAAAGATAAATCCCTGCAGCCTGAAATAAATCCCAAGAACAGCAGTTGCAGTAGTCGTAAACGCCATCAGAATTTTGTTCAGTCCGAAGGTCATAACAGATGTGATTGCAATCATCATTGATGTTGGAATACCAACCGAATATATTCTTTTGATAATATGACCGTCTGGTCTGAACCCTTTAAAACGAATGGTGATTTCCTTATTCATCTTCAAATTAAAAACGATGGCCAGCGTCATGGCAAGAATCTGACCAATGACAGTTGCCAAAGCTGCTCCGGCCACTTCCAACCGTGGAAAGCCAAAGTATCCGAATATCATAATTGGGTCAAGTATAATGTTGACAATGGCTCCGAATGCTTGTGAAATCATGGACAATACAGTTTTCCCTGTGGATTGCAGCAATCGTTCAAAGGTCATTTGTCCAAGAGCTCCAAAGGAGAATAACGTGCATATGCTGAGATAATCAACACCGTAGCTGATGATTTGCTGGTTATCCGTTTGAACTTCGAAAAAGAAACGAGCTAATGATAAACCTAATCCCGCAAAGACAGCAGCACTTAATAAAATCAAAAACAAACCGTTACTGGCAGTTTTATTTGCCTTATCAATGTTTTTCTCACCCAGACTCTTTGATAGGAGTGCATTGATTCCAACTCCTGTGCCCGTACCGACCGCAATCATCAGATTTTGTACAGGAAAGGCCAATGATATAGCAGTTAAAGCATTTTCATTTAATTGTGAAACATAGATGCTGTCTACGATGTTATAAAGAGCCTGAACCAACATCGATATCATCATTGGAACGGACATGGAGATCAGAAGCTTGCTGATAGGCATGGTACCCATTTTATTTTCGGTAGGTGCCGGGAAGTTTTCACTTATTGTTTTTTTCGTACCATTCATATGCTTCCTCTTTCTTTTTGTCAGAAACTCCGCTGTATAAAACTTATATACAATATTATTTTTCCGTCGGATGAACGTTTGAAGATCAGCATTTATCTGCGGTACCGGAGATTCCAAGGAAATTTTGGTGGAGGGGGGTGGATTCGGACCACCGAAGTCACTGACAACAGATTTACAGTCTGCCCCCTTTGGCCGCTCGGGAACCCCTCCATATATTAGTGACAGGTGATTTTACCGGGTGGATTATGCCGCTTTTCGGCGGATAACTATTTCGCTGCGCGAAGCTTTTTAACGGTAACCGATTTTGCTTGCGCAAAACAGTTTGGTGGGCCTTCAGGGACTCGAACCCCGGACCAACCGGTTATGAGCCGGTTGCTCTAACCAACTGAGCTAAAGGCCCGTAAAATCACAAAGACAAGTATACGGGATAAAAAAATTTTCGTCAAGTGCGGTTTTACGAAAAAAATTGCCAGAAAAAACATTATACAAAGGAAATTGCTTAAAAGGCGTCGAATAGCATATAATAAAGGTATCATTGCGATGACTTTTTCTTGATGACGAATGATGTCAAAATACTTTTGTGAGGTGCTGATATGAAAATATCCTTTCTTGGTGCTGCAAAAACAGTAACAGGCTCTTGCTATTTTTTTGAAACGAATACCAGTAAATTTATTATTGATTGCGGCATGTTCCAGGGCAGCTCGGCAGATGAAGCTCATAACACAGATGAATTTCCTTTCAATCCTGCCGACTTGGACTTTATTATACTATCCCATTCCCATATAGATCATAGCGGACGTATACCCAAGCTTTACGTTGATGGCTTCAAAGGCCGGATATTTGCCACAAAGGCTACAGCGGAGCTGTGTGCCATCATGCTGCCTGACAGTGGGCATATCCAGGAGTTTGAAAATGAATGGATCAACCGAAAACGGGGAAGAGCCGGTCTGCCTCCTGTGAAGCCGCTGTATACAAACCAGGATGCCATTGACTGTATGAGACTTTTTACAAGCGTACATTATGATGAAATTGTTAACCCGGATTCAAATGTTAAGGTACGATTCAGGGATGCCGGACATATTCTCGGCTCCTCCATTGTAGAGCTTTGGATCGAAGAAAACGGGGAAGAGGTCAAGGTAGTGTTTTCCGGTGACCTTGGCAATAAGAACATGCCTATATTAAGGGATCCTACCATTATAGAAGATGCGGATTACCTGCTCATCGAATCCACCTATGGCAATAGAGTGCACATGAACGTAGAAAATAAAATTGACCGGTTTGTTGAAATTATTACTTCAACCATCGCAAAGGGCGGTAACATTATTATTCCATCCTTTGCTGTCGGAAGAACACAGGAGATGCTGTACGAATTATTCAAGCAGCGTGAAAATTTCGGCGATAAGCTGAACCAATTACTCGATATACCGGTTTATGTCGACAGCCCGCTTGCGGTTTCAGCAACAAAGGTTTTCCGAAATAATCTGGACTGCTTTGACGAAGAAGCAAAGGCTTATATCGAAAATGGCGACAATCCCCTGGACTTTCCAGGACTCCAGTTTACTCAAAGCGCAGATGAATCGAAGGCACTGAACACAGATATGAGGAGCAAAATTATCCTGTCTGCCAGCGGTATGTGCGATGCAGGAAGAATAAAACATCATCTGAAACATAATCTCTGGAGGGAAGAGTCTTCCATCGTGTTTGTTGGCTATCAGGCAGTCGGAAGTCTTGGCAGAAGACTTGTTGACGGTGCAAAAAAGGTCAGGATATTTGGAGAAGAAATTACTGTTAATGCCAGAATTGAGATGATAGAAGGCTTTTCCGGACACGCTGACCGGGATGGACTGATGAGCTGGATGTCTGAATTCAAAAGAAAACCGCGGAAGGTATTCATTGTTCATGGTGAAGAGCCTTCCATGAGCGAATTTGGTGAAATCATCAAAGCTGATTTAGGAATTGAAAGTATTGTCCCTGAACGCGGCGATACCTATGCGGTTTCCAAAACCGGAGTTATCGAAGTATCCAAGGAGAAACCGGAAGTGCTGGCAAAAGAGAAGTACAGCTACAAGCGGCTTGAAATACTGGATATGCTTGATAAACTCAAGGAAGAACTTGACGAAGCAGCTTCCATCGTCAGAGATGATCTCAAGAAGGAAAAGGATGATATTGAGGTCGAAGTGCTTAAGTCCAAGTTAGTTAAGTTTGAACAATATATCCTTGACATCATTAAATAATGGAATAATGAGAAAGAGTTGTCTAGGTAAATAAGTTAATAAGTAAAAAAGTAAAGAGGTTGAAAAACCTCTTTATTTTTATTCATCATATGTTATAATAATGAGTAGTTTCAGGCATATACCGCAGATTTGTAGAATGGGTAGTACAGAAGGATTTCAAAATTAAAAAATCGGAAGGATGGTAGTACGTCATGGTTAAGTATGTTTTTCTTGCTCTTTTTGTTCTTATCATGGTAGGTATCGGTGTATTCAGCAAAAGAAAGGTTCATAATGTTCAGGATTTCTTTTTAGGCGGCAGGCAAATGGGGCCTTGGTTATCTGCATTTGCCTATGGAACAACCTATTTTTCCGCGGTTATTTTTATCGGATATGCCGGAAAAATCGGATGGGGCTTCGGTATTTCCTCCACATTTATTGGAATTGGCAATGCAATAATCGGCAGTCTTCTTGCATGGCTTGTTCTGGCCAGAAAGACCAGAAAAATGACCCATGATCTGAATGTATCTACTATGCCCGAATTTTTTGAGAAAAGATATGACAGTAAGGCAATGAAAATTATCACGGCTCTGATCATATTTATTTTCCTTGTACCTTATTCCGCATCCGTTTACCAAGGACTTGGGTATCTTTTCGAAAGAACCTTCGGAGTTCCATTTATATACTGTATGGCAGCAATGGCATTCCTGACAGCGATTTATCTTATGTTGGGCGGTTATGTTGCAACAGCACTGAACGATTTTGTTCAGGGAATTATCATGCTGATTGGCGTCGGGTTCATGATTTATTTCATACTCTCCAACCCGGCAGTTGGCGGCCTTTCAAATGGGTTAAAAAAGCTGTCTGAAATACCGGATGCAGGACCGGGGCTGGTCAGCGTATTCAGTGCCAATCCGTTGAATCTACTGGGATTGATTATACTTACAAGCCTTGGAAGCTGGGGGCTTCCTCAGATGGTCCATAAATTTTATGCAATTAAAGACGACGATGCAGTGAAAAAGGGAACGATCATATCTACCGCTTTCGCATTGTTCAT